>NZ_ALNM01000020.1:0-178196 GCF_000292955.1 Selenomonas sp. CM52 | reverse complement strand
CTTCGACGCCGAAGTTTTTGCACAGCGCCTCCAAACCGCCGCTGAATCCCGCACCAACGGCGCTGAACTTCCACTCGCCCTTGTAGCGGTACAGCTCGCCGACGACGATTGCCGTCTCCACGGAGAGGCCCTGCCCGAGATCGTAGCGCAGAAGCTCCGCGCCGCTCGCCGCATCGAGAACGCGGACGTACGCGCCCGCGACCTGGGAGAAATTCTGCCGCCTGGCGTCCGCATCGTAGATCGTCGCCGTCACGGCGATTTTTTCGATGGACGCGGGAACGGCGGCGAGATCGACGCGCACCTGCTGCTTGTCGCCGCCCGAAGGCGCAGCGATATGCTCGACCGCACCCGACGCATGACGCGCGTTGCCGTAGAACACGAAGTCCGCATCGCCCGCGACTTTTCCCCCCGCGCCGAGCAAAAACGCCGCCGTGTCGAGATCGATGGCAGAATTCGCCTGCCAGCCCATGCCGACGAGCACGCTCCGAAGCCCCGCGTTGTTCTTCGTCAGATCGGCTTTCTGTCCCTTGCTGATGTTCATACCCATGCTTTTCCCTCCCGTAGAGTATAGAAATCACGGATAAATTCAGCCACCCATCTTCACACATCCGGACGACCTCATTTTATCAGCGCTTCCTATAGAGCGGCGGCGTCGATGCTCTCCACCGACGCCGCCTTGCAAATATTGAATTACGCCTTGCCTGCGATCATCTTGCGCAGCAGATCGATCGGCACGATCGTCACCGCCATGCCGAGCACGAACGCCCACTCCGTGAGCGTCAGACCGTAGCAATGCAGGATCTCGCCGCCGAGGTACGTCATGGCGACCTGAATGACGACAATCAGGCCCATGACGCGCAGGAAGCCCGGATTGTGCGAAATATTGTCAAAGAGATTCTTCGAGTCGGTGCGTGCGTTGAACGCATTGAACACCGCCATGAAGATGAAGAACGCGAAGTAGCCCGTCAACAGGTAGTGATTCGCCTCGTCGGGGCGGAAGTATGCGTGCGCCGCGCCGCTCATGAGGAAGTAGAGACTCAGCGCGAAGCACCAAAGAGAGCCGACGCCGATGGAAGACACCATGTACTTGCTGATGATGCTTTCATCGCGCTGCTTGGGCTTCTCGTCCATGAAGCGGCGCAGAGCCGGCTCGCCGCCGAAGGCAAGCGCCGCGAGCGTATCCATGACGAGGTTGATCCAGAGGAACTGCGTGATGGAAAGCGGCGTCTCCATGCCGAGAAGGGGCGCGACGAAAGAAATCATGACAGCGGCGACGTTGATCGTCAGCTGGAACACGATGAATTTCCTTATGCTGTTGTAGATCGTGCGCCCGTAAAGGATCGCACGCGCGAGCGACTTGAAGTTGTCGTCGAGGATGACGATATCGCTCGCCTCCTTCGCGACCTCCGTGCCGCTTCCCATGGCGAAGCCGACGTCCGCCTTCTTCAAGGCAGGCGAGTCGTTGACGCCGTCGCCTGTCATGCCGACGACGAGGTTCATCTCCTGCGCGAGGCGCACGAGGCGGCTCTTGTCGGTCGGAAGCGCACGCGCCACGACGCGAAGGCGCGGCAGAAGCTCCTTGACCGCAGCGTCGTCGAGCGCGGCAAGCTCGTCGCTCGTCATCGCGACATCGTCATCACGCGAGAGAAGACCCGCTTCCCTCGCGATGGCGCTCGCCGTGTCCTGGCGGTCACCCGTAATCATGACGACCTGCACGCCCGCACTGTGCACGCGGCGGATCGCCTCGACGGACTCGGGACGCACCTCATCGCGGATGCCGACCGCACCGACGAAGACGAGGCCGCTCGCTGGAAGCGTACCGTCCGCAGGAATCGCACCCTCGTAGACGGCGAGCGCCAGCACGCGGATGGCACGCGCCGCAAGAGCGTCGATGCAGTCCGTGATCGCCGCCCTATTCGTCAGCGGCTTCTTCTCGCCGTTCGCATCGTAATACGAGTCGCAGAGCGCGAGGATCTTCTCGGGTGCGCCCTTCGCCAAGGTCACGCTGTACTCGCCTGCGACCTCGGACAAAGAATACTTGTTCTTGCTGTTAAACGGCACGGCGTTCTTGACCTTCTCGTCCATCTCCGCGCTGTCTGCCGCGACGAAGCCGAAGATCGCACGCTCCGTCGCATTGCCGCCGACGACCTCCCTGCCGTTGATGACGGCGCTCGTATTGTAGCGCACGCTGAGGTTCACGAGTTTCTTGAGTCCCGCGCCCAGCTCGCTGTAAGCGGCATACTGCGTGCCTGCACCATCGACGAAAGCGACGGCTTCGAGCTGTCCCTTCGTGATCGTGCCCGTCTTGTCACTGAAAAGGAGGTTCAAGCTGCCCGCCGTCTCGATGCCCGAGATCTTCCGCACGAGCACGTTGTCCTTGAGCATCTTGCCCATGTTCTGCGCCGAGACGATGGCGATCATCAGCGGCAGACCCTCGGGCACGGCGACGACGATGATGATGACGGCGAGCATGACCGCGTCGACGAGGTCATGCGCGACGACGAGCCAGTTCGAACAGTACGCTATGATACGCGCCATATCGAAGTCGTTGTGGATGACGAGGCGCTGAAACATGAAGGCGATGGCGATCGCCACGCCGCCGATGTAGCCGAAGTTGCTGATCTGATGCGCGAGGTTCGAGAGCTTCACCTTCAAGGGCGTGTCGCGATCCTCGTCCGCCTGCAGTTCGCCCGCGATCTTGCCGTAGAACGTCTTGTCGCCGAGCGTCGTCGTGCGCATCACGGCATTGCCGCCGCAGACGACGGAGCCGCGGAACACCTTGTGCGGGTGGAGGAAGTCCGAGCTTTTCTCCGCTTCCTTGTCGTCCTCTGGAGCCTGCGTCTTCGCCGCTTCCTTCGCCTCGCCGTTCAATACCGACTGATCGACCTGAATCGAGCCGTCGCAAACGACGCCGTCTGCCGGGATCTTGTCGCCCGTCTGCAGCAGCACAAAATCGCCCATGACGATCTCGTCGATGGGAATCTCCGTCAGCGTGCCGTTGCGGTACACCTTACACTTAATCAGCGACGCTTCCTCCTGCAGCTTCTGGAACGCATTCTCGTTCTGGTACTCCGAATACGTCGCGACCGTCGTCGCGAGGATCACGGCGAGCGCAATGCCCACGGACTCATACCATGCGACCTGCCCAAGGATCGCGAAGACGACGTTGATGGCGAGCGCCACGCAGAGAATCTTGATGATCGGATCGTCAAAGCTCCCCTTGAGCTTCTCCCAGAAGCCCTCGCCCTTCTGCTCCGTGATACCGTTCGTACCGTGCCGCTCGCGCGACGCGCGCACCTCTTCATCTGTCAAACCTTGAATCTTCATATAATCTCTCCTCATCAAAATAAAGACAGTCGATATTATTGTACTATGAAAGCCCAAGAAGTCAAGCCCAAAGGGCGCAGACCGATTGGCTAGGTTTCTGGTAAGGGCGGCGCACAATGTCCACAAAGTGGACGTTTGTGCGTGTAGTTTGTAAAGATCATCCCATCAAAGCCAGCCTCTCACCCTTTGACGAGCGCCGCATACTTCGCCCGCTCCGCCGCCGGAATCTGCAGCACATCCATCGCCTTGTCGAGCGAAACGCCCATGTTTTTCATCATGTTGCCGAGAGAAAGCGCCAAGCCCTTTTCCACGCCCTGCGACAAGCCTTGCGACAAGCCCTCTTGTCTGCCCAAGCGCAAGCCCTTTTCCAGAGCCTCCTCGGCTCGTACTTCCAAGGCACGTTCTTGATCCCATACGAAATTCAGCATGTCGAAAACCTCCTGGCAGGGAAGCACTAAATTTCATGATTCTCCATATATTGCATCAATAATTCTGTGATATTCTCCCAGTCTTCCTCCGAGATGATTCCTAATTTCTTCCGAAAATCCGAAACAGGGACAACGATTGTCTTTGAAATGCGCGCTGTCGATGAATGGTCAAGCGGTATTTCCTTCCAATCAAACACCTCAATGTCATATTCGTCCCTCGCAAAGGTCGACGTAAATGGTACAGACATAACGACTGCTTTCTCTTCATTGACATCAATCACAAGAACGGGGCGATATTTCCCTCTCCCTGGCTTATCTTCATAGCCCACCCATGCAGACCAGACTTCCTTAGCCTCAACGTGCCGCAATGCATTCCGCTCCTTCGGGATCGAAGTTACGCGACCGCGCGGTTCCCTCGGCATCTTTCATCCATGGATCATCCGAAGGAACGAGACAATGCCCCTCGGCATCATGTTTGCAGTTTGCATAAGCTATTTTATATAGCTTGTCTCGATTTTCTTCCATAAATTTCTTGAAATCACGCATGGATTCCACCTCCCACTTGTTTTCATTATAGCAAAAAACGCACCAAAAAAGAACCCCCGCGAATGCGGGGGTTCTTGCATCACCGCGCCGAAGCACGATACTTTTCGACTTCTTAGAAGAAGTACTCAAGGGTGCCGTAGTAGGTATGCGCCTTGGCATCATTGCTAAGCTGTCTGCCATTGAAGTACTTGAGCGTGCCGACAACATTCTTCGCGAACGTGTAGTCGCCGCCAACTTCCCAGCCTTTGTGGTCGCCATCAATAGCATCAAAGGTCGGCTCAAGGGCAACATTGGAACCGAGGCGACGATAAGCGACGAAGAGACCAAAGCTGTGCATGTTCTCCGGCTCAGCACCCCTGTAGGCAAGCTCGACATTCCAAGCCTTGTTCGAATCTCCGTTGTCGTCCGACGTGTTCTTCCAATAGCCCGCGCTCAGAGCAGCGGTATCGGCGAACTTATACTGTGCACCAAGACCCCAGATATGGCTGTAATCACTGTCAGTTGCAGGCATATGAGCTACACGATAGTACTCTGCAGCGGCATGGAACTCCTTGGTAGGATCCACATTGAGCTTCACGCCCTGCATGTTGCGGTAAACGTTAACGCCATTCTCTTCCTTCTTGTGGCGGCCAGCGAGCACCGTGCCCGAGAACTTCTGACCTTCGCCAACCGTGACGCTGGCGCCCGTAAGGTTATCATCGAATACAACGCCCTGCTCGGAGAGGTAGGGAATCCGACCGGCATTGATGTCCGTGATGCCATAGTGACCGGCAACATAGGCACGCTTGAGCGTAACCTTACCGTCCTTGCCCTCATCCTTCTCAGGATTCCAGTCTGCATCGAGACGAGCCTTGACCTTCCAATGGTCGTTGACCGTAGCCGTCGGCTCAAGACGGAACCTAAGCCTGTTGGTATCGGTCTCCGTAGTCGGCTCATTCGTTACACGCTTGTACTCATACTGCAACTTGCCCGTCCACTTGACGTTGTCGATGCGGCTCTCGAGGTTCGAGACGCGGACGCCGAGGTTGTTGAGCTCTTCGCTGAACTCAGCGGCGAGGCGGTCGATCATGGCCTTCTGCTGTGCATTGACCTGGTCTTCCTTCGCCATGGCCTTCGCGACCATCTGCGCCATCTCGTAACGCGTGATCTCGTTCTGGCCGCGGTACGTGCCGTCGCCGTAGCCCTCGATGACGCCGTCATCGGCGAGCTGGGCTACTGCATCGTATGCCCAATGGTCGGCAGGAACATCGCTGAACGGGTTCGCCGCAGCGAACGTCGTCGAGGCTGCACCGACGACAAGAGCCGTCGTGAGCGCTGCTGTGAGAGTCTTCTTCATGAGAAACTCCTCCTTTAAGATAGATAGAAATTTGGCTTTGAACCAAAGTTCCAAGGAGGCTTCCTCTGAGTGTCCATGTTTCCTCAAGCTCGACCTCACTCGTTCCCTCGGTTCGTGAGACTAGAATAGCACAGCTCGAAGGAAAACGCAAATAAAAAAATCATGAATGATGAAATAGGGGTTTTCGTCCTAAGGATAGTGGAATATGCGCCTTCGAGTCTAGGAACGCTGAGCATACCGCGCATGGGTGCAAGGCTCAGCGAAGATGCTGCGCACAAAATTCTGCTGCTGTCAAAATTTCCACGAACTGATAACGTCCAACCTCCAATAAGTCTTTGTCACCACTGACAACGTACAGCGCTTTTGCATCGACTGCACAGGAGATAAACTTATCATCATCCGGATCGCGGCTGACTTCCACCTTCGTGAACGAATCAATCATTTTCAAACCGCCAATAAAAGGCTTTAATATATCACGACGAAGATGCCCCTGTTTTCGTCGGATCATTTCATCGACGATTTCTTCATACTCGTCTACAATCTCCAGCGTCGCACAGGCATAGAGTCCATTCTTACCGACAGACTCTATCACCTTGCGCGGATAGCCGCCGAAGAACGTACCCGATATGACCACATTCGTATCAATGACAATTCTCATGGACGCTTTCTCTTTCTGACTTCCTTGATGATATCATCGACATCCGATTCCTGATAGCCAACCGATGCGGCCCATTCCCGCGCCTCATCGAGTCGTTCTGCAAAATCTTGATCAGACGAATTTGCGATGGGCTTCAAGACGATCCCATCCTCGGAAGCATAGGCTACCAACTTTGCTCCGCTTTCAATCGAGAGCTTCCTGCACATTTCACTCGGAAGGCTCACCTGTCCATTCGGCAATACCGTCAATACCACCGCACCCATATTCCCACCTCCGCAAACTACACGCACAAACGTCCACTTTGTGGCCAAAAGTGCGCCACCCTTAATGAAAGTTCGCCAATCAGCCTGCACCTTTGGCTTGACTTCTTGGGCTTTCCCTTTAATGTAGCACTCTTTGTTTCACTATAGCATTGACACAGGAGAAACGCAACATACAGCATAAAAAAAGCCCCTTTGCGGGGCTTTTTCCTATGCCTTGCGGCGAGCTTATTCTGCGCTTTCGTCGAGTTCCTTGAAGATGTAGACGGCGCGGATCTCCACGGGAGTGACGCCGAGGTCCTCGATGGCGGTCAGAAGACCGGAGGCGAGGACGGCGCGCTCTGCCTTTTTGTCCTTGCCGACGACGATGTTGAGCGCCGCATCGTCCTTCGGGTAGAGCGTGACGATGCCGTTGCCGAAGGTGACTTGGAAGGCGCCGTTCTGCGTCTGGTAAAGGAAGCTCAGCGCTTTTTCTGCAGAGCTTCGGATTTCCTTGGGATCGGGGATTTCGACCTTCTTCGAGGCGGGCTTGATGGCGAGCTTGCCTGCACCGTAGTTGACGGAGTAGATGCCGTCGAGGTCGCGCGAGCCGCCGTCCGTGAAGAGGACGGGAATGGCTTCTGCCGTGCCGCCCGGAATCTCGTCGTGGATACCGTAGTTGCCGCGCGTCTTGGCGAGGTCGAAGCCGAAGGAGCCGTCCGCGCCTTCGACGTAGTCGTGCGCTTCGGATGCGCCGCCCGACGCGACGACAACACGGCTCTGCCAGCTCGTCGCCGCCAGATCTTTCGGCATGTCGACGGCGATGCCGTCGGCAAACGATGTATCGTGCAGCTGCTCAGCAGACGGCACGCCTACAGCTGTGCCTATGCCGGCGCTGGTATTGCTGCTGCTGCCGGTGTTGGCACTGCTGCCTGCACTTGTGCTGCTTCCTGCACTTGTGCTCGTACCGCCGCCATTGCTCGCACCGACGGTCTTGCTGCCGACGCCGCCCGTACCGCCAAAGCTGCCGGCGCTGCCTCCGCTTGCGCTTGTACCGCCGAAGCTGCTCGCACCGCCGCCTGTCGTGCCGCCGATGCTTCCTGCACCGCCGCCCACACTCGTGCCGCCGACACTGCTGCCGCTTGCGCTCGTGCCACCAATGCCGCCCGACATGCCACTGACACCGCCCATGTGACCATGGCTGAGGTTCGCTACGATCTGGGACGCTGTGATGCTGCCCGTCGTTACCGCCCTGCCCTCGGGTGTGCTCATATCGAAGCCGCGCAGATGGATCTTCAATGTGCCGGGCGCATAGCTGAAGCGATAGTTGGAAAGCGCCGTCGCACCTTGATAGCCTGCATTGACGGAGGCGGGATCGACGTGGATGACGCCTGCATGAAGCCCCGCCGCCGTCTGCGGCGTGATGGCTGCATCGTAGTAGGTCGTGACACCCGCGAGGTTGTCGCCCGCCAAGAGGCCGCGCTCTGACATAGAGTCGCCGCGCTCGACCGTGTATTCGGTGACGACGGGATTCGGCTCACCGTAGTCGCGCGAAGCGCTGCCCGCCGTGACGAGGACTTCGCGCGGCACGATGGCAAAACTGCCGTCCGCATAGTGAATCACGTAGTTCGATGCAAGCCCCGAGCCGAACTGCGCGTCAGAGACGCGCGTCCAGAGGTGCGGCGTACCCGCGTCCGTCGTGACGGTCGCCAGCGGATCGATCGTCTCCGTGATGGAGGAAATCGCATCGCCGTTCGCAAGACCCGTCGTCGCATCGGTCTGGCGCACATTGATCCGGCTCGTGCCGTTCACATAGTGCGCCATACCATTCGCCGCGCCGTAGGCGCGGCTCTTGTCGCCCGCCTGGATATAGAGGTCGCGCTTCGTGATTGCAAAGCCACCGTCGACGTAGTGGATATTGTAGTTCGACGCCTTACGATTGCCCATGAGGCGTGCATTTGCGATCTGCGTCTTGAGTCCCGCCGTGCCGGCGTTCGTCGTAACGAGGGCGTCCGTCGATTCATCGACGTCGGCGACCGTGTCGCCGTTTACGAGCCCCGTCGTGGCGGTCGCGACGTCGGCGCGGAACTTCGTCGTGCCGCCCGTATAGACGGCGGTCGAGTTCTCCGTGCCGTAGATGCGCGTCTTGCTGCCCGCACGAAGTGTCAAGTCGCGCGGCGTGATGGCAAAGCTGCCGTCCTCGTAGGAGATGTCATAGTTCGCGGCATTGCCCGTGCCGAAGACGGCATTGGCAATCTTCGTCTTGAGTCCTGCCGTGCCTGCGTCCGTCGTGACGGTCGCACGCGAGTCAATCGTCTCCGTGACGGTCGAAACCGCATCGCCGTTGACGAGGTTCGTGCCCGCCTTGATACGGAAGAGTCCCGTGCCATTGACGTAGCCCGCCGTCGCGTTCGCCGTGCCGTAGATGCGGCTCTTGTCGCCCGCAACGAGCGTCAGCGGCCGCTTCGTTATGTTGAAGTGTCCGTCAACGTAGGTGATGTTGTAATTGTTTGCTGTACCCGACGAGAAGTGCGCTCCGCTTGCCTTTGTCCAGAGTCCCGCCGTGCCCGCATTCGTCGTGACGGTTGCTGTCGGATCAATCGTCTCCGTCACATCGTCGATGGTGTCGCCGTTGACGAGTCCCGTCGTTGCGGTAGCCGCAGCGACGTTGACCTTCGCCGTGTGATTGATATAGCCCGCCGTCGCATTGGCGTCGCCGTAAGCGCGGCTCTTGTCGCCCGCCGTGACGGTCAGCGCACGCTTCTTGATCGTCAGTGTGCCGGGATCGGACGTGATATGGTAGTCCGTCGCAAGGCTGCGGCTGCCCGTGGCGAGCGCCGCACCATTTAAGGTCATCGTGTAAGTGCCGACGCCCGTGCGCTCGGTGACGTCATTCGTGCCGTCGGTCGCCGTGACCGTATACTTGGCGAAGCTGTCGCCCGAAAGGAGCGTGCCCGTATGCGTCGTGCTCGACGTCATGGTCACGCTGTCATTCGACGTGCCGTAAATGCGCTCGCCGCTCGGCGCAGTGAAGTGGATGTCGATGGGCTTGATGGTGAGCTTGCCCGGAACGTACTTGAATTTGTAGTTCGTCGCGGAGAGCGTGCTGTTTTTCAAGTCAACACTGTACTCGCCCGCATGAATCGCGCCCTGCGCAAAGCCCGATGTCTTTGTCGCGTCCGCAATCGGGGTATAGGAAACAGCCCCCGAGAGCAGTCCCGGCGTCGCCGCCGTCTGTCCGTTCGCGAAGTTCGTGAAGGTAACGCCGTTATATCCCGTATAGTTGTGCGCCGCACCGTTGTAGTTGACGGTCTCCGTCTTGCCCGTGACCGTGACGACGCGCGGCACGATGCGGTAGTCGACCGTAATCTTGTAGTTGAGGTCGTTATGTCCCTGATAGGTGATCTTCTCATTGGCAATGGTCGAATTCGAGCCGTAGGTATGCGCACCCGAACGCATATTGACATCCGTCTTCGCGTTCGTCACTGTGCCATCCGCCGTATTGACGTCGGCATTGACGTTCGTATGCTTCGTCGTGCCGAAATTGTGCGTGCCCGAATCCTGCACATGGTCGCGGATATAGTCGACCTCTGTCTTGTCGAGCGCACGACGCTTTTCATTGCCGTCGTCTTGAATATAGAAGCCCGACGTCGAGTTGAAGAATGTACTGTTGTCATCGCCGTAAGCACGCGTCGAGTAGAGCTTGAGTTCGGGCTGGTACTTGTAGAACATCGCGTTCTGACCCGCAGGAATCGTGATGCTGTTTCTCTGCGTGTAGTCCGTGCCATAGCGGCGGAACTGGAATACCAGCCCGTCGATCTCGTTCTCGACGGAGTCCTCCGTATGGACGACATAGCGCTGACCGGGGTCAGTTTTGATGGCGTTCGCGCCGCCCTTGTTCTTGAAGGCGCCGCCCTTCGCCTCGATGAGGACATCGGACGTGCCCGTGCCGACGATCTGCCCGCCGGGCGCAATCGTGACGTTGCCGCCGTCCTTGTTCGTGATATTGATCGGCGCGTTATTGCCCGTGATCTTGCCCGTGACATTCGTGCCGCCCTTTGTCTCGACGGTCACACCTGTGGCGGACGTGATATTGCCGAGATTCTTGATCTCGTTCGGTCCCGTGAGATTGACTTTATGTGCATCTACTTCGAGCGTCGGAACGGATTTCAAGACACCCGTCGAGGTGATATCTTTGTTCGTCTTGATGGATACGGCATCGGCAAGCCCCTCGGGCAGGTCGACATTACCGACCTTGATATCGCCTGCATTCGTTCCGCCGATGCGGATTTTGCGGAAGCCCTTGCCGTCGGAATTCTTACGCAGGAGTCCCCTGCCGCTGAAGATGTCGGACGGAAGTGTGGGATCGGAGGCAGAGCCGCCTGCGCCAGGCGTGCCGAAGTTGAGCGTCTTGCCCGGCGTATAGGTGTCGAAGGACACATCGCCGTGCCCCGTGATCGTGCTGCCGTTCGCCGTGTTGAGCGTATCCGCATGGATGGCGACATTGCCGTCATGATCGCGGTCAGCGCCGTCGGCATTGATATGCGCATCGTCGAGATTGACCTCGCGGCTGGCAACGGTGTAGTCCCTGCCGTGCGTCTTGATCGAACCGGAGAGGTTGACGCCGCCCGAACCGCTCGTAATCGCCTGCTGAATCTTGACGGTAAACGGCATATCAATCGTGCCGCTCTGGTAGAGGCGTCCGCCGCCCCCGCGGTCACCGATGTTGATGATCTCATACTCCCAGAACTGACGGTTGTCGCCATTGAAATACTTGTCGAGCAGCGAGAGCTTCGCCGGATCGTTCACCGTGCCGCCGAGCTTGATGTCGCGGTTGTGCGAGATCGGCAGGATATTGAGCGCCTTCTTGCCCTTCATCTTGCCGTTGAGGTCGATCGCGTCGGTCTTGAGTGTGAGTGCGCCCGTGCCCGTATCGACATTGCTTCCCGCCGCCGTCGTCAGATTCTTCGATTCGAGTGCAAAATCGTTGCCGTTCGTCTGAATGTTTGCCGAACCGTCAACCGTCATCGAGCCTGCCGTCGCACCGGAGCGAATCGTCGTCGGATCGACGAAGTTCAGATTGCCGCCGACATTCGTCGCGCCCGTCGCGTCTTCGCGACCGAGGTAGACGTGCTTGAAGCCGTCCTTGATCTTATTGCCACCGAAGAGATTCGCGGGCAGGGTCAGCCCTGTACCCGTCGCGCCGACGTTGAGGTTCGTCGCCGCATTTGCCTGCTGCACGGTGAGATTGCCCTTGCCCTCGACGCCTTCGGTGAAGGTCATGGCGTCCGCCGAAAGCACGACGTCGCCCGCCGTGCCGCCGGACTCACCAGCCTTGACGCCCGTGATCGTGCGCGAGGGGACGGATGCGCCCGCAGGCGTCGTGATCGCGCCGATGGTCAGCGCATCGGACTTGACCTTGACGGAGAGCGCGTCGGCGGCGAGCGTGCCGATTTCGTTGTCCTTTTCAAGCGCGATGTTGCCGCCGACGGCGGCGAGCTTCGTCGCCTTGATCTTGCCCGCCGTCTGGTTCGCCGCCGTCTTGGCGTTGACAACGAGCGTCTTGCCCGCCGCGAGCGTCATATCCCCTGCGAAGTTGATGTTATCCGCCTGCAGTGTCACGTCCTTCCCGAGGGAAGAATTTTTCACATTGATCGTGCCCTGCGTGCTGTTGCCTATGGCGTAATGCGAGAAGTTCGGACCGAATACTTGTGTGAACTTATTGTTCGTCAGCTGCAGGTCGCCCGTCGCACCGTCTCCAAGCCCGATGGTCTTCGAGCCGTTGTACGTTCCGATGCCGAGCGTGCCCGTGCCCGTGACGGACGGACTGCTGCCGTTCGCGACGAGGTTCGTGATATTGTTCGTATAGAGGTTCAGAGCACTGCCCGCGCCGATGTTCATGACACCCGCGCCGCCCGAGTTCTCAATCGCGCCCGTCGTCAGCGTCACATTGTAGGGGTTGCCCGATCCGTCCGTGCCGACTTTGAGACCGCCCGCACCGATTGTGACCTTGCCCGCATCCGCTGTCTTGACGACGACGCGGTTGTTTGCCTCAAGGCCGTCGATCGTAACCGTCTGGCTGCGGTTGTCGCCGAGAACAAGCTCCGAGAACTCGTTGCCGAAGAGCTTGCCGTTGAGCTGGTCGCTCGTGATGTGAAGTCCTGCACCCGTCGCAGAGTTGTTGAGCGTTAAGTCGCCATTCGTTTTGCGCGTGATGACAAGGCCGCTCTTGCCGACGATGTTCGTCGTATTGTCGTCCGCCGTCGGCGTGACAATCTCATCCGTATGCACACGCAGAGCACCGACGGTATCCGTCCCCGAGTCAAGCTGTGCCTTCGCATCAAGCTGCACCTTGTTGCCCGTCACATCGACCCAGACAGGTGTGGAGCCGGGAGCGACCTGCACCTTTGCGCCCTCGTTCAGTACGACATCACCGCTGCGTGCATTGAGTGTCGCCTGCGCGTAGTTGCCCTCGACCATCAGTGTAGCGTTCTTCTCCAGATGGATATTGTCGCCCGTCTGGATATTGATCTCTGCGCCTGTTTCCTTACTTGTGCCGCCCGAGCCTTTCACATGGACGGTCTTGCCCTCTTTCACGGTGAAACCTCCCGTGATGACGGAGGCCGGGTCATGATCTGCCTTGGACGTATCTGCGCCGATCTTGAGCTTCGTACCCTTGCCCTCGATGGTGAGATTGTCGCGCACCTCGACGCCGAGCTTACCCGCCGCATTGATGGACTTCTTGACTGCGCCGCCGTAGAAGTAGACATGCTTCTCACCCGCGACGTCGAAGCCGCCGAAGCCGTTGAGCGTGTCATTGATCGTACGGTAGGCGATGCGGAAATCTGCGGCAGGAGCGTCTGCGGCATTGTCACTGATATAGATGTCCTGACTCGCCGATGCGCCCTTCGCCGTGACCTTGCCGTCCTTCTGTCCGTTGATCTTGCCGAGGCCGAGGTCGATGCCGCCCGAGAGGTCGAGGTCGAGATTCTTGACAGCGAGCGTATCGGACGCCGTCGGCAGTTCTGCCGTATGCGCCTTGATCTTCATGTCGGACTTGCCGTCCGCGCCCGCCTTCGTCGCGCCCGTCAGCGTGACCTTGCCCGTGGTCTCGATGTCCGAGGGCTTCTTGAACGTTGCGCCCTTGATATTGACATCGCCCGTCTGCGTCGCGCCACCGATCTTGATCTTGCCGTAATTCGCGTTGTTGATGTTCCAGTCGCCCGTGCCCGTGCCGACGTTGATGGTCTGCGCCTTCGTCGCCTTTTCGAGCGTGAGCTTCTTGTCGACGTTGACCTTGTTATTCCCGAGATCGAGATCGTCAGCTTCGAGCTTCGTGTCGTCCGTCGAGGTCAGCTTACCCTCGACCGTGAGTTTCTGCCCCGCCGCCATCTGGATGTCCGTCGACTTCGTCTTGAGGCCGTCGACGTTCTTCGCAGGATTTACCGTGCGGTCTTCAACGACGGCGACCTTCATGTGGGTATTGTTCTTGAGCTTCAAACTGCCGTCCGACATATCGGCGGCAATGTTTTCAATCTTGTTCGACTGCGTACCGAGATCCATCGAGCCTTTGCCGAGAAGCAGCAGATTGCCAACCTCAATCGGTGCGCTCTGGGTCAGCCCGTCACCGTGCAGGGCAAGCGTATCGCCGGCTGCGCCGTGTACCGTGCCCGTGATGGAGAGTGCGCCGTTCGTCAGGATGCTCGTATACTTGGGCATATTGCTCGCCGAAATGCCCGCAATGGTCCCCGTTCCTGCGTTCGCCTTGTCGCCGATGCTGACATTGTGGAAATTGCCCGCCTTGAGCCTAGCAAAGCCGTCATCCGTCACAAGACCTGCCGAGCCGCCGACGGTGAAGTTGCCTGCCGTCTTCGGTTTCAGCGCAAACGTACCCGCGCCCGCCGTATCGGCAAAGGTTGCGTTGTTCCAATTCGTGACGGCATCCGTCACCATCGTCATTGTGCCCGCGCCCGCAGCGAGGTTTGCGCCCGCAGCAAAGTCCACGGCGTTCGCCTTGAACGTCGTGTTCTTGTTGCCCGTATTCGAGAGCGTTCCCGAGAACTTTACCGTTGCCGCCGACTCGACCGTCAGCGGCGCTTTGACATCGGCTGTGCCGATCTCGACGTTGCCCGTATTCGCGCTGCCGATCTGGATTTCGCCCGTACCCGAACTGATGAAATCAAGGTTCGGCAGTTCGAGATCGGCGGCACTCGAGGAGCCGACAGCGATCGTCTTGCCCGCTTGTCTAGTCTCAACCGTGACCGCACCGTTTGCACTCGAAAGAGTGCCCTGCGCTCCTGCGGGGAGCGTCAGCGCATCCGTCTTGAGATGGATTGTGCCGCCGGCCGTCGACACCTTGCTCGCCGCGTCGAAATTAACCGCCGCCGCTTCGAGCGATGTCGCCGCCGCGCCCGTCGACTTGACCTCAGCATTCGCATCGAGCTTGAGCGTGCCGCTCGCCTTGAGCTTCATCGCGCTCGCGCCGTTCGTGATGCCGTGTGCGCCGACCGTGAGATCGCCCGCCGTCACTTCGACGTCCGCACCGTTCATCGTCACAAGCCCCGTATCTTCACCGACCTTGAGATTGCCGCCGTTCTTGAACGTCAGCTCCTTCGCCTTGCCGTCGAGCTTCTTGACAGCGTTCGCGCCCGTAAGATTCACATTTGCATCCGCCGCCTCAAGCACGGCCTTGTCCGTCGTGATGACGCCCGTGCCCGTGATGGCGTTTTTCGAGCCAAGCGTCAGCGCGTGCGTCGAAGCGATATTCACCGCGCCGCTGACCGTCAGCGTGCCCGCACCCGTATACATTTCCAGATCTTCGTCCGCCGTCACGCCGTTTGCGACGATATTTGCCGACTTCGCCGCATCACCGATAATGTTCTTCTTGAAATTCTTGATCTTGCCCGCACTTGAGAACGTATTACCCGCAAGGTCGAGTCCGCCCGTGCCTCCCCCAAAGTTGATGGTCTTGCCGTCCGAAAGCGTCCAGACCTTTGCCGTGCCTGCGGGGTCGCCGTCGCCCGTGATCGTGCCCGAGAGGTCGAGGGAATCCGTGCGCAGTTCGACCGAGCGCGTCGTGATGTTCCCGCCGAGGGCGATACCCTTGCCGCCGCCCGTGGATTTGCCGACGAGCGTGACCTTGCCCGCGCCCGCCGTGATCGTCGCGCCCGTGAGCGATACGCCCGCCGCGTTCGCTGTCGTGCTGCCTGCAAGTTCGACATTGCCGCTCGCCGTGGCGCCATCCGTCGTGTCAATCGTGACGCCGTTGAGTGTGATGCCCGCTTCGCCCGCACTCTGCGAGTTGGCAAAGCCGACGCCATCTTCGACAAGACCGCCGCCGATCTTGACATTGCCGCCGAGCGTCTTGATATTCTTTCCAGTCGCAACGCTGACACTGCCGCCCGCACGGTGGTTCGTATCGGAGGTGATGTCCACATTGAGCTTGCCCGCCGTCGACGTGATGTCAGCATTGATGTTGACACTGCCCGTCGCTTTCAAGGAAAGGGTCGCGTCGCCGCCCGCCGTCTTCGTGATGGCATCCGACACCGTGATGGAGTTGTCGTTCGGTCCCGTGAGGTTCGCCGTCTGAATGGTTACCGATGTGCCGCCGTTCAGCGAATTGGTGACGGTCTGCACATCCGCCTGAGAGCCGGCTTCAGGATCTCCCGCTGCGCGCGTCTTGACCTCAATATCACCGGGATCGATCAGCCACTCGCCCGCCTTGCCCGCTTCGGACGAGGCATCGACGCGTCCTGTGATCTGCACCTTCTTGCCCGAGGTCTCGACCGCGCCGCCCGCGCCCGTGCCCTTGCCGCGTGCCGTGATCTCGCCCGCGAAGCGCGTCGTGCCGTCCGACCAGACGGCGACCGTGCCGCCCGCGGCATCCGCCGCCGTCGCATCGGCACGCACAGATGCGCCGCGCTCGATCGTGACGTTCTCTGCGTGCGCGAGGTCACCCGCGCCCTGCCAGCCGCCGCCGATCTCGACCGTGCCCGCTTTCGCACCGCTCACGTCCGTCACGCTGCCTGCGGCAAGACGCACGTCGTTCGCCGTCATGCGGACGGCGCCCGCCGCCCCGTCAAGGCTCGCGGCACGCACGACGCCCTCCTGATTGACGGCAGACGAAACAAGCGCGTCGCCCGTCGCAGCCGTCATGAATACAAGTCCGCCGTCGGCTTCAACGATGCCCTTGTTCGTGGCGCTCTGTTCCATCGCCGCTTTCGTCGGCACGACCGTGACCTTGCCGTCGCCCGTGAAGTCGAGCGTGACGTCCTCGGCCGCTGCGAGAACTGCCGCGCCCTTCTTGGCAACGATGACGCCTTCATTGACGACATCCTTGCCGAGAAGCGCGACTGCGCCCGCATCCGCCGCACGAAGCGTGCCGCGATTGATGACCTTGCCGTCATTCGGCGTGCCGACGAAGGCATACTTGCCCGCCATGAAATCGGCGTTCGTGATGTTCATCGTCGAGGCGAGAATCGCGCCCGCATCGACCTGCGCTCCATGCGCAAAAAGGACGCCCGCAGGGTTGACGAGGAAGACGCGCCCGTTCGCCGAGAGCGTGCCGAAGATCTCGGAGGGATTCCCCCCGAGCACACGGTTCAGCAGAGCTGCCTGAGCATTCGGCTGATAGATATTGACGCGCTCGTTTGCCGCGATGTTGAAGCTCTGCCAGTTGATGACGGCGTTCTCAGTCGCCTGATGAATTGCCATCTCCGCCTGGCTCTGTGCGATCTCAGCAGCGCCCGCCGCGACTTCGCCGCCCTGCGGCAAGGCGCTGGCAGGGCTGCTCGTGCCGACGAGAGCCGCCCCTGCCGCCACGATGCCGACGCCGCCCAGAAGGGCGCGGCGCACGTTCTCCTGCAGGCGCAGCAGGAAGGGATTGCTTTCGCCGCGCTCTTTCCTCGCGCGGCGCTGTTTTTTCATGAAGCGCATGGGTATTTCTCCTTTTTCGTCTGAAACCGATATTGGGGAATCACTGATAAATTCAGCCACCCATCTTCACACATCTGGGCGACTTCATTTTATCAGCGGTTCTTAGAAGAATTTATACAGTTGGAACCAGAATCTGCCGCTGCGATCCGTGTCGGAAGTCGCCTCTTCACGGCCAATCTTCCAAGCGTAGTGCAGATGCGCGACCCAGTTCGCCTGATTGCTCCAATTCACGCCAACGCCCGCGCCGTAGAGGCTGCGGCTCTGCGGCCCTGTATAGCCCGACCAACCGTCGTGGTAGAGCCCTACATGACCGCCGTCGACGAAGGCAATGAGCTGCCAGATATTCTCGTCGCCCTCGCGCGTCGGCAAGTTCCAGCGAAGCTCCGAAGTCCAGCGCCAGCCGTCGTCGCCCGACGCTTCGCCGACGGGGTAGGCGCGTACGCCGTAAGGCCCGCCGAGCGAGAATTTCTCCGAGGAATCGAGGTTCTTGTTCGCCCACTGGCGGCTGTACGAGAGGTAGAGCGAGAGACGATCGTCTATGTGCTGCAGGCGCGTCAAGTTCAAATTCCACTTGCCGAAATGACCTGCCGTCCGCGCGGTAGCGGCATCGTACCGGCGCTGCACTTCATCGTCGATGGAGAGGTCGCCATACGTGTAATTGAGCGCGAAGGTGTTGCGGCCGCCCGTCCAGATATGGTCGAGGTTGTCGCCGTTGATGCCGATGACCCAGTTTTTCGCTCCCTTGGGATTCTTGTACGCCATGCCCTTCGCTTCGTCCTCAAGATCCTTCCAGTCGAAGCGCAGCGTGCCGTAGAGGTTGAAGTCGCGGCTGCGCCGGAAGTTGTGCTGCCACCAAAGGCTCACGGTCTCCGACGTGCCCGTGTAGTCAAGCGCAGAGAACGCGCCGCCCAGCGTGTAGTGCGAGCGTGCGTAGCTGACGCCGACGCGTTCGCCCTGCTTGGCGATCGGCGTCGAGTAGGAAGCCGATCCCGACCACATGCCGCCGTTCGACACGATGCCGCCGACGGAGAAGAGATCGCCCTCGCGGAACGGACTCGCGTAGTTGAAGAAGGCGCTGTACTGGTAGCGTCCCGTGTAGCGATAGCCGCCGTTGTCGACGCCGACGTAGCCCCACATGCGGTTGCCCTTGTTCTTGACGTCGATGATGATGTCTGACGTGCCCTGGCGGCTGCCCGCCTTGATCTGCGTGCGCGCCTCGACGCGCGAAAGGTCGTTCGTCAGCCAGACGCCGCGGTTGAGCGGCGCTTTCTTCACGAGTTCGCCCGAGGAAAGCCCCATCTCACGGCGAACAGCATTTTCTGTCAGATAAGAATGGTTGTTGATGATGATCTTGTCGTAGTGGCCGGGCACGATCGTGAAGTCGACCGTGCCGTCTGCGAAGTCCTGCGGCGCGAGGTAGGCGAAGGCGACGAAGTACCCTTTGGAACGCAGGTATTTCGTGACCTCCGCCGCCTGCTCTTCGAGGTCGGCGAGACGCGCGTACTTGAGCTTGTGCGGCTCTAAGAGCGCACGAAGCTCCTCGTCCGTCACGGGGTTCTCGCCCGAGAACGTGTAGCGGCGCACGAGGATCGCACTCTCCGCAGCCTGCTGCTCTGCCTGCCGCGGCGCAGGGGCTTCCACGCCCGCTCGCGTCACGTCCGGCGAGGCGGCTGCCTCCGCTCCCTCGGTCTTCGGCACGTTGACGGCGCTCGCACCCATCATCGGCGCTTCGCCCGCCGCCGCACGCATCATGGCACGCTGCTCATCGCCCGCCGTATCTGAAACCGTTCCCGCTTCAGCGCAAAAAGGGGCGAGCACAGCGCTGAACAAAACGAGCGTGACGGCAAAGGACAGACGCCCGCATCGCTTTACAGCAAAAGGCCTGTGCCGCATTTTCTCTGCATCCTGCATCTTCATTCGCATCGTTCCTTCCATGACTTGCCATCGTTCCTCACGACGGCTTCCAAAAGTATCAACCGCACTTGTATGCTATATATTAGCATAATGCGGGCTTTTTTCCTAGCGGATATTAGCTTTTTCTTTGCAGCCTTGCAGAAATAGGGATTTTTGACCTATACGTGGGCGAGGATTCTCTTTTCAAATGGCATCCCCAAATTGCCTGCCGTATGCTATAATACAGATGGTGCTACTCAGACGGTAGGCGGCCGATTCTTAGCCCCTCAATGGTTAACGTCCGGCGCGAACCACGCCCTTCGCGTGCGATTCGTGGGACATTGCCACATCCGACTGATTCAAGCTTGCTTCTTGAATCAATCAGAAAGGGGGCGTTGCTTATGGAACTGTACGATTTCTTGTCGTTCGTTTTCCTCGTAACGATCTCCATCGTTGCGCTAAAAGCAAAATAAGAACCCCCCGCCACTAGCTTCCGACTTAGGCGGGGGATTCTCTCAATTAAGTCTTACGGGGGCTGGCCGTTTATCGGTAGCACCCTTTTCATGTTCATTATACGACACGCTACGCCTTGCGTCAAGGAATCACTGATAAATTCAGCCACCCATCTTCACACATCTGCGCTGTCCTCTCGTCGTCGACAAATCCTCGACGTAGCACCGCTACGCCTGCGGTTTGTCTCCTCGATAGATACAGCGCATCTGTGCAAATCTGGGCGACCTCATTTTATCAGCGCTTCCTAGGCCCGCGCCTATTCTTTCAGGCACGCGGCGAAGACGATCTGATTCATCAGCACCGTCAGGTTCGTCGTGTTGATCTCAGCGGCTTGCGCGAAGGCTCGCCACGCTTCTCGGTATTTCTTCTCGCGCACGAGGGCGATGCCGATGTTGCTCTGGGCGTTCGCCGACTGCGGCACGAGGGCGAGCACGCGCTCGAAATCTCGCATCGCAGCATTGTTCCTGCCCGCCTTGAGGTTCATGACGCCGAGGTTGTACCATGCGTAGGCGAAGTCGGGCTGCGCCTTGACAAGCGCTTCGAGGTCGGCCTTCGCACGTTTTTCATCGCCCGCTGCCGTAAAGAAGAGTGCACGATCATAGAGCGCTGCCGCGCTCTTCGGTGAGAGCCGAAGAGCCGCCTCCAAGTCAGCTGCCGCCCTCTCGCTCTCGCCGCGCTTCGCAAAGACGATGGCGCGATAGACGTAAGCGGCGGCATTTTTCTTTTCGGCGAGCTTCTTCTCGGCGAAGGCGAGCGAGGCGTCGCTCGCGTCGGGCGTCGTCGCTTCGCGGCAGAGCAGCAGGATGTCCTGCCCGTAAGAGGTGCCCGGCACGGCCCAGACGCCGTTGAGTCCCGTCCAGTGCTTGATCTTGCCGTAGATGTCGGTGCGGTAGAGGCGCACGAGATCGTAGCGCGGATCGACGAGCGGCGCGTGCGGTCTCTCGGTCGTCGCGTATGCCATGAGGTGCTGAATGTGAGCGCGCACGCCTTCCTGCGGCGTGGCGAAGTACGCGCCCTTGGCCTTGTTGCCCGTCGCGCCGAGACCGCAGTAGTTGTTCTGAGCGGGCAGGACGTCGCCGCCGTAGGCGAAGAATCCCGTCTCCTTCAATGCCTGGCAAAGGGCGATGTCGGCACGCACGCCTTCCGCCCCTGCCTCCTCGTAGTAGAGCCGCACGATCTCCTCGACGGAGCAGGCGAGCTTCGGCTGCGGGTTGCGCCGCCGGATGAAAGCCGCCATCTGCGCGGGCGTCGCTTCCGCCGCGCCCATGATCTCGACGCTCTCGGGCGGCGCCTCCTCCTCCAAGATCGGCTCGCTCAGCGGCTCGGCGATAAAGAAGCGCACCTCTGACGCCGCCTTCTCGTTGACCTCGGCAGGAAGCTCCGCCGCAAAGTGCGGGCGAGCGACAAATACCGGCGCGGCAGCGTCTTTTTTCACGCCCGTGTCCATCGCCGCCTGTGCGCCTTGCACGGTGGATGCTGCCGCCCCTTGCGCCGCCTGCACCACGGACGGCAGGGGCACTCCCGCGCACGCGGCGAGAAGCGCCGCCAGGGCGGCTCCCGCCAGAAGACGCCGCATCTTCCCCGTCATTCTTCCTTCGGGCATAAGGTTCCTCCATCTTCTTTCGCGTCATAAATCTTCCAACCGTTGCGTCCCGCACGCTTCACGTCGTAGAGCGCCGCGTCCGCCGCCATGAAGAGATCGTCGTAGTTCGTGCCGTGCAGGGGTGCGAGCGCTATGCCTATGCTCACGGAAAGCAGCGAGCGGTCATCGCGCACCTCAAGCTCCTGCGCCGCCGTCATGAGCTGACGTGCGTGGCGCTCGACGGCGACAAGTGTCGTCACGTTCGGCATGAGCACGGTGAATTCGTCGCCGCCGAAGCGCCCGATGTGATCCGACTGGCGGAAGATTGAGCGCACCTCCTGTGCAAAGCGGCGCAGGACGTCGTCGCCCGCCTGATGTCCGTAGGTGTCGTTCATCTCCTTGAAGTGGTCGAGATCCATGACGAAGAACGCATGAACCGCCCCTTCCTTCAATGTTCCTGCCAGCATCTCCTCGCAAGCGGACTGGATCGCCTTCTTGTTCAAAAGCCCCGTCAGAGGGTCGATTTCCGCCTCCTGCTTGTAGATGTCGCGCGCGCGCATCAGCTTCTTCTGCTCCTCGACCGCCTTTTCCAGCTCCTCGTTCTTCGCGAGCAGCACCTCCGACTGGCGTCTCTGTACACGCGAGCGCTCGATGAGGAACACGGCGATGAACACGGAGAGAAGGAAGACGACGGCGAGCGCCACCGTCTGCATCGGATAGCGTGCGACGACGGCGGTCAGCGTCAGACGCCCCGTCATGTGCTCGTTGACGATCTCCTGCACACGGCGCGGGTCCATCTTCAAGATGCCCTTCGTCAGGACGGACTGCAGGACGCGCGACTGCTCGCCCGAGATCGCGAGGCTCACGGGGATCTCCGCCGAATGACTCGCGAACACGACGAGATCCGGGTGCATCGACAGGAGGCTGCTCTGCTGCAGGAAGAGCGAGGGCAGAAGCGCGAAATCGCAGCCGCCCTCCTCAATCATGCGCAGGCAGTCGACAGGCTCGT
This sequence comes from Selenomonas sp. CM52, assembly GCF_000292955.1. Lineage (NCBI taxonomy): Bacteria > Bacillati > Bacillota > Negativicutes > Selenomonadales > Selenomonadaceae > Selenomonas > Selenomonas sp. CM52. Next base: position 155,730 of record NZ_ALNM01000020.1, on the reverse strand, counting down.
CAACCGGCACGATCTGCCAGTTCGGATGCTGCATATTCAGGTAGGTGCGCATTCCGTGAAACCAGCGCGGCAGCGCGACCCGCGCCGTTCCCGTCGGCACTTCGCCCGCGCCGCGCCGCACGACGTAGGAGAAATCTTCCGTCGCAAAGGTCGCCGTGAAGAAGAGATCCCGCATCGACGGCAGGTTGTTGTAGACGCAGAAGAAGATGTCTGCCTCGCCCTCGCGCAGCATCTTCAGCGCATGTTCGTTGTCCTCGGCGCGCACGAAGCGAAAGCGCAGGCCAAGCGTTTCGCCGAGCGCCTGCAGAAGGCTCGGATAAATGCCCTCGGGCACGCCCTTTTCCAAACGGTCGCCGAAGAACGGCTCATGTCCGCCGACGTAGACGACGCGCAGGTCGGGCGCGGACGCCAGGTAGGCGTTTTCCGACGCATTGAAGCGCACGAGCTGGTTCTGCGCCCGATCGAGAAAGGCCTTGCCCAGATACGTCTCGAAGCTCGGATTGACCCTTTCCGTATAAAGGATCGTATCGCTGAGGTTCTTCAGCAGACCTTCCCGCTTCTTCGCCGCGATGAACTTCGCGGGCATGAGCGCCACGCGCAGGAGCAGCTTCTCTCCGTCCTTCTTGCGGCTCGCGCTGTCCAAGATGGCGTCGACTTCGCCCCGCGCGAGCGCTTCGTGCAGTGCCTCGGCGGTCTGATGCTCGACGACGTCGACGCGCACGCCCTGCTCGCGCACGAGCGGCGTCAGCGCATAGGAATACAGGCCGTCTTGGAGCACACCGATCCGCATGTTGGCGAGCACGGCGGGATTGTTCGTCTCAAGGGAGGAATCCTCGCGCACATAGAGGGAGAGGATCGAATACGCCGCGCTGTCCACGCTGAAGGAGAAAGCTCCTTCGTCACCGGGCATCTCGCGCGCAGGGAAGTACAAGTCGATGCGCCCCTCTCGCAGCATCTCGCGCGCCGTCCACTCGTCCATCTCCACATATTCGTACTGCCAGCCCGTGCTGCGCGCCACCTCGTTGAGGTAGCGCTTCGCGTAGTTGAACAGCAGCCGCTCGGGCGATCCGTCTGGAAAGGACGAGACATCGAGGCAGCCGACGCGCAGCACGGGCGCAGAATCCATCGCATGGAGCAGACGCTGCGGCGCAAGCAGCATGAGCAGGACGAAAAAAAAGATGATGCCGCAGCGCATGACGGGATTCATTTCCAACACCTCTCCTGCAGTTCTCGGACGAACCGCCCAATGTACAGTTTGACACTGACTATAGTATAGCAGATTTTTCCTGAATTTTCACTACATAAAATTCCAGACTTTGCTATAATGATGGAAAAGAAGTATGGACGAAGGAGAGACTGCCATGAAGATTTTTCAAAACGATTGGGGCGGCTTGCTCGCCGACGAGATGAAAAAGCCCTACTATCAGGAACTGCGCCGCTTCCTCATCGAAGAGTACCGCACGCGCCGCATCTTTCCCGACATGTATGCGATCTTCAATGCGCTCCACTACACATCCTACGCCGAAACGAAGGTCGTGATCCTCGGCCAAGATCCCTATCACGGCGAGGGGCAGGCGCATGGACTTTCTTTCTCCGTGCAGGCGGGCGTCGAGCCGCCGCCGTCGCTCAAGAACATCTTCGAGGAGCTTTCCAGCGATCTCGGCTGCAGGACGCCGAACAACGGCTGCCTCGCGCCGTGGGCGAAGCAGGGCGTGCTGCTTTTGAACACCGTGCTGACCGTACGCGCCCACGCCGCCGCCTCGCACCACGGGCACGGCTGGGAGCAATTCACCGACCGCATCATAGAGCTGCTCTCGGCACGCGAAAAGCCCCTCGTCTTCATACTCTGGGGTGCGCCCGCACGCCGCAAGAAGGCGATGATCGCCGCCCCGCCGCACGCCGTCATCGAATCGGCGCACCCGAGTCCCCTGTCCGCCTTCCGCGGCTTCTTCGGCAGCCGCCCCTTCTCCCGCGCCAACGCGTTCCTCGAAAGCACGGGGCAGACGCCGATCGACTGGCAGCTGCCCGATGTTTGATCTGTAGAAGCTATAGAGAGCAACCGGAGATCAGCGCAAGCGATGCATATCGTTAATTCACGCTGCGATTCGGCACATTTGCAAAACTTTATTGCACATAAAGCGACATTTTGTTACACTTGGTAATAGGCATCAAAATAGTATCGTATTATCCACTAGGGAATGCCTGCGTGTCGGACATTCTCACAGAGCGGGTTCACCTGTCCCGTTTATTTCGTTTTGGAGGGCATTTCGATGGGCAAGAGCATATTTTCGCGGGCAGGGCTGATCACCGCGGAGGACAAGAAGGACTTGGAAAAGCGGCTCGAAGAGCTTGAGCAGGCGATCGACGACATGCACGACGCGCGCCGCCAGCAGGATCGCGACTCGATCCGGCGCGAGCGCTCCATCCTCAGCCGCATCGACGAGGTGGAGCGCTCGGTCGCCGAACGCCTCGACGCGATGCAGGCGGGACTCGTGCGCGAGATCAACGCTCTCGCCCGCAGCCTGCCGCGCGACCTATCCGCCTTCCGCAGCGGTCCCGGCATCGACACGAGCGCGCTCGGCACGATGATGCAGAAGGAGATCGCACGTCAGATGGCCGCGCTGCACACGGCGCAGGAAAAGGGCGCGCAGGATCTCAAGGATTCCCTCGCGCTCACCCTGCAGTATGTGGCGAGCACGCAGGAGCAGGGATTCTCCGACCTTTTGAAGCGTCACTCCGCCATCGAGATCGGCCTCGTGGAGACGGCCGGACAGATCGCCGAGGACATCGAGCGCGAGCACGAGTCGCTTTCGGGGCGCATCGCTTCCTTGGATACGGCGCAGCGCGACAACGGCGAAGCGGCGAAGGAGCGCGAGCGCAAGCAGGACGAGCAGACGCACCAGCTGCAAAAGTTCCTGCAGCACGCGGCGACCGCCTTGGAAACACTCGCAAAGAAGCAGGACATCGGCCTCATGGAAGGGCTGCTGCGCCTGCAGGAAGCAAGCCAGCGGCCGCAGGGCATGATCGCGGACGCCGAGGAAGATGCACAAAAGGAGCCGCCCTCGCTCCTCGCTGAAAAGAAAAGCGCCTCCTTCCTCATCCTGCCGAACGGGGTCAAGCGCCCTTGAGCGGCGCCATGACGAGCGGCGGCTTCCTGCGTGCCGCCGAGTCTCTCGCGGCGCGCGCCTGTGCGATGGCAGCGCAGCCCGTGCAGCAGCAGGCGACTGTGCCGAAGAGCGCCGAGCGCGGCCTGCGCGTCGCCATGCTCGCGAGCGGCAGCAAGGGAAACGCCGCGTACATCGAGCTGGACGGCACGCGCCTCCTCATCGACGCCGGCATCAGCGCACGCCGCATCACGCGCTCGCTCGCCGACCTCGGCGTCGACGCCGCCTCCCTCGACGGCGTCTTCATCACGCACGAGCACAGCGACCACATCAAGGGGCTGCCGACGCTCTTGAAGCAGTATCACCTGCCGCTCTTCGCGCCGCTCGCGACGCTCCGCGCCATAAGGGAGAGCCTTGCCGTACCCGAGGACACGTTCACGCCGCTCACCGGAAATGTCATGCTCGGCGCGGTCTCGGTCAAGAGCTTTTCCACGCTGCACGACGCCGTCTCGCCCGTCGGCTACGCCGTCTGCGGCAGCGAGAAGTGTGCGCTCGCGACCGATCTCGGCTTTTTGACAAACGACGTCATGACCGCCATCGAAGGCGCGGACGCACTGATCTTGGAAGCCAACCACGACCGCGAGCTGTTGCAGCGCGGCTCCTATCCGTGGCACTTGAAACAGCGCATCCTCTCGAACCGCGGCCACCTGTCGAACAGCGCGGCGGCCTGGGCGCTCGTGCGCCTCAAGAAACGTCCGCGCGCCGTCTTCCTCGCGCACATGAGCCAGGAGAACAACCGCCCCGAACTCGTCGAGGAAACCGTGCGCACGATCCTCGCACAGCAGAACATCCGGCAGGAAAACATCGTGCTCGCTGCACAGGATGTGCCGACCTGCTGGGGGTTCGACAAGCGCCGCCCCACACAAATGGCTCTTCAAGAATCGTAGGTAGACAGCCGCCAGCCACACCGCCGCAGGGCGCGGATGCGGCTCTTGACCGTCACGCCTGCGCACCGCGATGCGTCGACTAGCGATTTTCCTGCATAAGCTACACGCACAAACGTCCACTTCGTGGATATTGTGCGCCGCCCTTACAGAAGCCTAGCCAATCGCTCTACGCCTTCGTCTTGACCTCTTGGGGCTTCATAGTAAAAACAGCCTCTCGCGACATGGATTCTCCCAGTCGCAAGAGGCTGTTTTTATTTTTCAGAGCGTCAGACCTGCTCTAGAATGTCCATTGAATAGCAGCTCCGCCGCTGAGTCCTTTGCGCTTTCCCTGCCAGCCATTGATGTGGAAATCATAGCTAATGCGGCTATTTTGCGACAGGAAGCGATAACCAAGTTCGAGCATATAGCTCGATCCCTTGAGGCTCGGACTTGGCGCTGCGTCACCGCCGACGCTCGCGCTCGCCTCTCCGCCCAATTCATGCTCCCAGGCCAGCCCGGCGTAGCACTCACCCGCACTCCTGTCCTTCCTGCTGTAGCGCAGGCCGAGGCGCAGGCGATGCGAGTCGACGTCGGCGAAGTCGTAGGCATCGCCCGAGCCGCGCAGTTTCACCGACATACCGTCTTGGTGCGACCAGAAATAGCGCACATAAGCGTCGAGGGAGGCGCTCTCCTGCAGCGCGAAGGTTTTGCCGACGCCGAGGTGGATGCCATAGTAGGTATTCGAGCCGTCGTATCCGGCATTCTCACCGTGCAGGCTGTAGTCGCTCTTGGCGCGGCCTGCGCGTGCGGAGGCTTCGAGCCACAGGCCGTCCTGTTGCGTCAGTTTGCCCAGGACACCGAGGCCAAAATAGCTGAGCTTGCCACTGCCGTGTGCGCCATTGTCGAGATAGGAATCGTAGGTGCCGCGTCCGTATTCGACGAAGGGGCTGAAGAGCCGCTTCGTGCCGCCCTTCGCTGCATCTTCACGCGCCCAGCCAACGCCGAGATTCCAGCCCTTGGAGTCAACATGGGAGCCGCTCTCCACACGCATGGCATTGGCCCCTGCGCCTGCCCATAGATGATAGGACGCCGGATCTGACGCAGCCGTCCTGCGCTGCGTGTCCTTGGAAGATGATTCTGCCGCATCGTCGGCACTTGCGTTTTCCGCGCCACTTTTAGCAGACATTTCAGCGGCGGTAAAACCGCTCTCCACAAGATAGTCCGCACCTTGGTTGACGAAGTTCGCGAGACCCGCACGCGTCTCCACGGGGGATTTTGCCGTCTCGCCAACGCCCGTCTTGGTGACAGTCGCCCGGAGTTTCTCAGGATGCGTCTTGTCGGGCGCAATCGCAAAGAGGCAGTCGTGCGCGATGCCGTCCGTTCCCTTCATCGTGACACCTTCGCCAACGGAGATCTTGCCGCTCGCGTTCTCCAGCAGTGTGAATGAATCTCCTGCCTGAAGCTTCCTTGCGGCGCCGCTGCGACGGAAGTCGAGCGTCATGTTCGTGAGATTCTTGCTGCCGCCGCTGACATTCGTGAGCTTGAGCAAGGTATGCGCCGTGCCGTCGGTCGGGGCGCCCTCAACATCGAGTCGGAGGTTCTCGATCCCCTTGAAATCATGGATCGAGGATGTGCCTTCACTGTAGTAGACGGCGAGCGTGTTGCCCACGCCGCCCGACGCCGTGCCGCCCGTGACGATGCCGTTGACGACAGTGTTTCGCAGATGGATGATGTTGCCGTTCGTCGCCGTGCCATAGCCGCCTGTGACTGCGCCGTTGACCATCGCGTTCTGCAAGCTGATGGTGTTGGCGTCACTCTGCACCGTGCCATGACCGCCCGTAATCGCACCATGGACAGTCGCGTCCTTCAAGTTGACCGTGTTGCCGATCGTCGCCGTGCCATAGCCGCCCGTGACTGCGCCGTTGACCGCCGTATTCTGCAAGCTGACGGTGTTTCCGTCACTCTGCGCCGTGCCATAGCCGCCCATGACCGCACCGTTGACGTGCGTATTGCTGAGGCTCACAGCGTTGCCGTTTGCCGCCGCACCTCTGCCGCCTGTGACATCATTCGTGACGGTCGTGCCATCGAGGCTGACGGTGTTTCCCTCTGCAGTCGCCGCGGCATCGCCGCCTACAACACTGGTAGCAGTAATGTTTCCGAGCGTCACGCGGTTGTTCGAGGCCGCGCCCATGGATCTGCCGCCCGTGACGGCTGTCGCGTTCGCGCGGATGTTCACAATGTTGCCCGAGGCTTCGCCCGCGCCTTCGCCTCCGACGACATCGTGCACAGCACTCTCGATCGTGACGGTGTTGCCCCGCGCCTTGCCGCCCGCGGCATCGGTATAGCCGCCGTAGACCGTGCCCGTGACCGTCGCCGTGCCGCTGATCTTGACTTTGTTCTCATAGCTCGCGCCCTTGTCCAGAGCCGTCGTGCCTACGCCGCTTGTCCAGCCGCCATAGACGTTCGCGTATGTGCCGCTCGCGAGCGCGATCTCGTTTTCGCGCGTCGAATTGCCCGCCTTGGAGCGGCCGCCGTAGGCGTCTCTTCCTTCTCGTGTCGCTTGTGTCGCTCCCTTGAAGCGATAGCCCTCGTAAGTGATGGCGGTGATGCGTGCGCCCGACTTGCGAACGTCGAGGTTCGTCTCCGCCTCATCGCCCGTCTCGGACTTCGCCGCGCCCATGTAGTGCGCGAGGCGTATGCCCTGCTCATTCCTGAGGAGCGTGAGCGGCTTCGCCGCCGTGCCCGTCGCCGTGAGGCTTGCCCAATCGACCGCGGTCTCGCCCGTGCCTGTGACTTCGAGCATCGTATCATCCTTGGCAAGGCCTGCGGCATCGAATGTCAGCTTCTGGAAGCCAGTGATTGCCCCCGCCTCGTTGCCCCTTCCCTTGACGCTGAGCGTGTTGCCCGTGCCGCTTGTCTGCGAGCCGCCCTTGAGTGCGCCTGTGACTCGCGCATTGCCGTTGAGATGGACTTCGTTGTTGTTTGTCGTCGTACCTTCGCCGCCCGTGACGGAAGCGACCGTGACATTCCCGAGGTTCACGATGTTGCCGTTCGCCGCCGCACCTCTGCCGCCCGTGACGGCTGCCGCGCTCGCGCGGATGTTCACAATGTTGCCCGAGACTTCGCCCGCGCCTTCACCGCCGACGACATCGTGCACGGCGCTCTCAATCGTGACGGTGTTGCCCTGTGCCCTGCCGCCTGAGGCATCGGTATAGCCACCGTAGACCGTGCCCGTGACATTTGCCGTTCCCGTGACGGCAATCTTGTTGGCGATGCTGTCTCCGAGCTTGTCGGCAGCGGCATCCGAGCCTGCGCCCGTCGTCCAGCCGCCGAAGGCATTCACATAGCTGCCACTCGCGAGCGCGACGTCGTTGCCCGTCGTCGTGTTGCCGATGGCAGAGCGGCCGCCCCATATATGTGTGCCGTCACTCTCAGCCGTCGTCGCGCCCTTGAAGATCAAGCGCGAATAGAGAATCTTCCTGCCCGTCGCGTCCTTTTCCAGCGTGACCTCCGCCGTATCGCCTGTTCGTACGACCGCGTTCACGCCGTCGCGCACGACGATGCCGCCCGACGTGTTGTTCTCGATCAACGTGCCCGCAGGGGTGCTCGGCGAGCCGTAGATCGCGATGTCCTTGAGGCTCTTGAACTTCGTGCCCGTCGAATCGCGCAGCGTGAGACGCGGCTGCAGCGTATCAGTAAAGTAGAAGTTGACCTTGTCGAAATTGACGATGTTCTTCGCCCGTGCACTCGCCTTGACGTTGAGCGTATTGTCCGCATAGGCAGCACGATCGCCGCCCGATGCACCGAAGATGTACTTCGCGATCCGATAGCCCGCCTTCATCTCATTTTTCCCGTCGCCGAGGTTGACGACGTTGCCCTTGATCTCGCTGACATTGCCGGCGGAATACGCAGCATAGACGCTGTTCAGCTCGCCGCCCGTGATCGTGACGATATTCCCCGTCAGAGCGCCGCCGCGCCGCGTATAGCCGCCGTAGACGTCTCCGCGAAAGACGCCGCCCGCGACGGTGACCTCGTTGTGCGCCACATTGCCTGTGGAATCCGCTTTTTCAAGCGAGCCGCCGCATACCGCTTTCTTTAATGTGCCGCCCGTGATCGTGACCGTGTTGTGCGTCACATCGCCCGTGGCATGTGCACCGCCGAAAACGCCGCCATAGACCTTGCCCGCAATCGTCCCGCCCCGAATGACGACACGATTCTTATGGATTCGCCCCGTCGCATTCGTGCTGTTAGAAAAGCCGCCGTAAAGAGACTCCGTTTTGCCGCCGTTCACCTCGACGGTGTTCTCTTCCGCCCTGCCGCTGCGTCCGACGTAGCCGCCGACCAGCCATTCGGCAAACGACATCGTCCCTGCATCGAAATGAACCCGATTCTCTCTCGCATGACCTGTACCCCATGCCGCGCCGCCATAGACGGAGGCGATCTCCGTCGTCGCGCCCTTGATGCGCACCGTATTACCGTCGGCGTTTCCCGTACCTCGGGCGACGCCACCGAAGACGCTCAGCGTATCCTCTTGATACCGATCGACCGTCAAGCTGTTGCCCGACGCATCCTCGCTGCCCGTCCCGACGCTCGCCGCACTGTTCGGCGTACTGGGAGCATCGGGGTTCGGCACATTCCTCTGGGGCGGATGCGTGCTGTCGATCGTCACATCCGCAGCAAAGGCGAAGGACGGCACAAAGAATGCTCCGCCGCTCAGAGCAATCGCTGTAAAAAGCGCTAAGGATGGACGCGAGAACTTCTTGTTGGACATTCGTTTTCTCCTCTTGGGTCTTTAGACTTGAAACTTTTTCTATAACTAGATATTTCGATTCATTATAGCAGTTTCTTCCCATCTGAGCAACCAGAGTGTCACAACGAAATTATTTCATCAGCTCCTCCTGCGCGGCGCGCGGTTTTTCGCCCTTGGCGCGGCGCACGCGGCGGTAGCTGCCGTCGGGATGCATGAGCCAGGCGCGCGTGTTGTCGGCAAGGTATGTGGCAAGGAGCGCGAGCAGGCGCTTCTTGTGCGCCTTTTTGCGCACGGGCGTCATGAGTTCGATGCGGTTGTTGAGATTCCTCGGCATCCAGTCGGCGGACGAGAGGAAGACATCCTCCTTGCCGCCGTTATAGAAGCAGAAGATGCGGCTGTGTTCGAGGAAGCGACCGACGATGCTGCGCACGCGGATGTTTTCACTGACGTCCTTGAGTCCGGGGCGCAGCACGCAGATGCCGCGCACGATGAGGTCGATTTCGACGCCTGCGGTCGAGGCTTCGTAGAGTTTGGCGATGATGAAGCGGTCGAGCAGAGAATTCATCTTCGCTGCGATGTAGGCGCGTTCGCCCCGCTTGGCGTGCGCGATTTCCCGCTCGATGCTCTCGGTGATGCGCTCCCTCAGCGTCAGCGGGGCGACGGCGAGGCGATTCCAGACGGGCGGATCGGAGAAGCCCGAGAGAAAGTTGAAGAACGCCGAGGCGTCGACGCCCGTGAGGACGTCGGCGGTGAAGAGGCCGACATCGGTGTAGATCTTCGCCGTCGCGCCGTTGTAGTTGCCCGTCGCGAGATGGCAGTAGCGGCGGATGCCGTCTTCTTCACGCCGTATGACCATCGTGATCTTCGAGTGCGTCTTGAGCCCCAAGATGCCGTAGATGACGTGGCAGCCCGCTTCTTCGAGACGGCGCGCCATGAGGATGTTGTTCTCCTCGTCGAAACGCGCCTTGACCTCCATGAGCACGGTGACCTGCTTGCCGTTTTTCGCGGCCTCTTCGAGCGCGGCGATGATGGGCGAGTCGCCTGCGACACGGTAGAGCGTCTGCTTGATGGCGAGCGTGCGCTCGTCGGCGGCGGCACGGGCGAGGAAGCCTTCCACGATGGCGAAGGAGTCGAATGGATGGTGCACGAGGATGTCGTCTTTTTCAATCGCCTGCCAGATGTCGCCTTCGGCGGCAAGCTCTGCCGGGCGCGGGGAAAAGCGCGGGTAGCGCAGGCGGTCGAAACCCGCGAGATTGGCGAGCGCGGCGAAGAATGCGGCGCCGAGCGGGCCTTTTGCACGATAGACGTCCATTTCCTCCAGCGAAAGCTGCTCCTTGAGGAAATCGAGGAGATCGGCGGGAAAGTCCTCGGCGACTTCAAGGCGCACGGCTGCGCCCTTGCGCCTTTTTTCGAGCGATTTCTCGACTTCTGCCAAGAGGTCTTCGACGTCGTCGCGAATGTCGAGGTCGGCGTCGCGCGTGAGGCGGAAGGCCGCCGTCTGCACGATTTCCCAGCCCGTGAAGAAGCGTGCGGCGAAGAAGCGCAGAATGTCCTCCAAGAAGAGGAAGGTCGGCTCGCCCGGCAGTTTCCACAGGCGGTCGAGCACGGGCGCGGGCACGGGCACGATGGCGAGACGCTCGGCGCTTTCGCCCGCACGGCGAAGTTTCACGGCGAGGTTCAGGCTGCGGCTCGCGAGGAAGGGAAAGGGGTGCGCGGGGTCGAGCGCCATGGGCGTGACGACGGGATAGATCTCACGCTCGAAAAGCTCCGCGAGCCACAGCGCCCGCTCCCCCGTCAGCTCTTCGAGGCGCACGAAGCGTATGCCCTCGGCGGCGAGTTCTCGGGTGACGAGCGCGAGGCAGCGATAGATCGCGCGGTATTGGCGGTGCGCCTGACGCGAGACGGCGAGCATCTGCTCGCCGGGAGAAAGCCCTGCGATGTCCTTGTGCGCGACGCCGCTCGCGACGAGGTGCTTCAGGCCGGCGACGCGGATCATGAAGAATTCATCGAGGTTCGAGCAGGCGATGGCGATGAAGCGCAGGCGCTCCAACAGGGGATTCTCCTCGCGCGTCGATTCCTTGAGGACGCGCTGGTTGAAGCTCAGCCACGAACATTCGCGGTTCAGGAAATAGGCTCTTTTCAACATGTCCATGACGATTCCTCCTCACGCTTTGCACAGGACAGGCTCGATGCCGAAGATTTCACGAAAGAGCGCGGCGGTGCGTGCGAATGTCCAGCGAATCAAGGAGATGTCCTCTTCCGCTTCGAAGCGCACGCAAAGCTCCTCCTTTGAGAGCTTGACCGAGAGTTTTGCTATCTTGCCGCTGTGCCCTTGGTCGAGCGCGTCCGCAAGACGCAGGATGGCGCATAGCTTGAGCATCGTGACCTGCTGCTCGTGCGAAAGGCGCGCATAGTGCTCATCCTTGCTGCCGGGGTTCTCGCGGTTGTAGTAGTAGGCGACGCTCGCGACGATTTCCTTTTCCGCCTCGGAAACGCCGAAGAAGTCAGTGCCCATGATGATCTGATAGGAATAGCGGCTGTAGCGGCGCAGGTTGATGAACTTGCCCGTCTCGTGCAGGATCGCGCTGAGTCTGAGCAGCAAGAGTGCGCGCGAGGAAAGCCCATGTGCAACGCCCAAGGCGCAAAAGATCTCCGTGGCTGCCCGCTCGACGCGCGCGCAGTGCTCTCTCGTCGAGCCGTACTTCTCCGCTGTAGTGCGAGCGAGCTGTACGGTGCGCTCCTCCTGCTCGGCGAGGCACGAAAGTTCCGCCAGCTGCGCGCCGCGATAGACGCTGTAGCTCATGAGAAATGTCGTGCCCATGAGGAACATGCCCTTGACGCGCGTCGCACGCACGACTTCGCCGTAGAGGAGCAGTGTCGGCATGAGAAGATGGGCGCGGCTCTCGGTGACGGCGCAGCGCGTCATGAGCTTCTGCGGCGTCAGCCCCGCGAAGGAGTCGAGGAAGCGCAGGAAGTCCTCGCCCTCTACGAACGTATACGCGCCTTTCGCCCCCGGCGCGAGGAGCGCGGCGACGGTGCGCGCTTCGAGTCCCGAGAGCACGAGATGACGGATCGCATGATGCTCGATGCTCGGCCAGAGCGGCGAGAGCGTCGCGTGGATGTAGTCGCGCACGGCAGAGGGAAAGGTCAGGCTCTCGCGTTCCTTCTCGCTGAAATGCTCAAGGATGCTCAGGCTGCCGCTCGCGACGTTCTGCTGAAAGAGCAGCCTGCCCGCCTGCCAGCCCGTGAGGCCGAGTCCGCTCGACGTGATGTCCATGAGAAGCACGGGCTTTTCGCCGAAGTTCTCCGCATTCTCCAAAAGCTCGTGACTCAGAGCAAAGAACTTGTAGTAGATCTCCTGCGTCATGTCGGCGACTTCAACCGTAAAGCCTGTGCGAATGCGAATCTGATCGAGGATGCCGAGGCGATTTTCCGCCTCGCGCAGGACGGACGTGCCGATGGCAAAGACCTGCGTCAAGCCGTAGTCGGCGAGAAGCCGGCGAAAGCCTGCGAGGATGCGGCAAAGCTCGCGAATCGAGTCAAAGGAGAGCCGCCCGTGACGGAACACCTCCTCGCCGAACCGCGTCTCCTTGCGCACGCGCTCGATGATCTCGACATCGTCGAGCGCGGCGAATGATGCGATGAGGAGGCTCGTATGAACAGAGCCGATATGCACGACACCGTAGGTGAATCGCTGCTTCATGGGGCGTGTCGCCTCCTTTCTTTCGTTCTATTATAGCATAGGATCGGTTCTTTTTATCTCCATCATTTTATTGTTGAATGATGGAGATAATATCGTATTTGATGGAGATAAAAAGGCGGCTGTTCATATAAAAACAGGACGTCGCAGGAAAATTTCCCTCCTGCGGCGTCCTATTTTTATTTATGCGATTTCCCAGACCTTACCAGAACATCTGCACGCGTGTGTAGAAAGTTTTCGCGCTGCGGTCGCTTCCGAGCGACTTGCCGTGGAAGTAGGCCATGTCGATGTTCGTGTTCTTCATCGGCGCGTAGCTTGCGCCGATGGGACGGACGTTTATTCTGCCGTGATATCCTTCGTCAGCAGGTAGTAGTCGAGCGGGAAGATCTTGACGTTCTTGACGTTCGACTTGCCCACGACGGTCGTCGTCGGCACGATGAGGAAGATTGAGGGCTGATCTTCCATGATCTGCTGTGCCGCCTTCATGACGAGCGCATCTTTCTGTGCGGGGTCGAGCGCCGTGGCCATCTCGTCTATGATGGCGTCGAAGGCGGGGCTGGCGTAGCGGCTGTGGTTCGTGTTTTTGCCGCTCTTCGAGTAGAGCATGCCGCGCAGCCACGGGTACGGATCGTTCGTCGTCGCGACGGACCAATCTTCTTCGAGCAGGTCGAAGCCGCCGACTTCATCCACCTTGTCCGGCTCCTGCACATGAACCATCTTCACATCGATGCCGCCGGCACGAAGCTGCGATTCGATGGCTTCATAGAGCGTTGTCTTCGTGCCCCAGGTTGCGAAGCGGAGCGTCAGGGGCTTGCCGTCCTTTTCGTACATGCCCTGCGCGTTCTTCTTCCAGCCTGCCGCCGCAAAGAGCGCCTCGGATTTCGCCGGATCGTACGTGACCTTCTGTCCCGTGTGCCCGTAGGGGACGCTCGGCGGGAACGGCTCGCCCGCTGCTACGGAATTGCCGTAGGACTTGGCGAGGGCGTCGTTGTCGAGCATGTAGGCGAGCGCTTTTCTGAGGTTCTTGTCCGTGAAAATGCCATCGCCTTGGTATGGCGTGACCATGAAGACGCGCACGCCTGTCGTCTCGTAGATGGTATAATCGGGCTTGTCTGCGAAGAGGCTGCGGTTTGCCTCCGTCATGCGCTGCATGAGGTCGATCTCGCCCGACTGCAGCGCCATGGCGCGCGAGGTGTCGTCCTCGAAGAGCTTGACCGTGACCGTGTCAAGCCCGGGCTTGCCGTCCCAATAGTGCTCGTTGCGCTTCATCTGAATCTCGGAGCCTTTCTTCCATTCCGTGATGGTATAAGGTCCGGTGAGAACGGGCGTGGAGGCGACCTTCGACATGTCCGCCTGCGTGTTGACGATGATGAAGAGCGGGTCGGAAAGCGCCGAGATCAAGGAGGCGTTGGGCGCTTCCGTCTCGATGACGATGTTTTCCCCGTCTACGCGGATTTCTTTCGCATGCAGAGCCTTTTTCGCACGGTCGTTTTCCTGCATCGTGCGCTCGAGCGACGCCTTGACCAGCTCGGGCGTCATCGGCGTGCCGTCCTGGAACTTTACGTTCGGGCGGATGTGGAAGCGCCACGTCGTCGGATTGACGTGCTCCCACTTGTCGGCGAGCTGCGGCACGAACTCCATGTGCTCGTTGACGGCGACGAGCGTTTCGCCCGCGCCGATGCGCGTCAGCGTCCAGCCGTCCCAGGCGTGCGCGGGGTCGAGCGTCTCGCCGAACCACCAAAGGGCGAGATTGAGATGCCCTGCCTTGCTCTTCATGCCGCCCCCGCCGCAGCCTGTGAAGGCCAGGAGGGAGCAGATGAGGAAGATTGCGGTAAAGATACGTTTCATGAATAAACCTCCCCGTGGAAAATACAGCAGCATTTTCCTCAAATGAATCTCGGACGCTTCCGCGTCCATCTCCTTGCAGGAACGGCTAAAAGACAAGGAATTGCGTACAGCCCCTTACTCTTGGCCGCACAGTTTTGTCATTCTGCATCCCTGCAATCTATGATACAAGCGGGGTGACGCCGCTTGGCAGACTCCGGTAAGATCGCGTGTCCTCAGCCGAGAAGCTCGCTCGCGTGCAGCAGCGCGAGCGTTGCTTCGTGCTTGGCATGGGCGAGGTCTTTTGCCGCGAGCGTCTCGACGAAGCGGCCGTCCGCGAGCACATAGATGCGCTCCGCCACATGCTGCACGGCGCCGAGTTCATGGCCGACGAAGAGTCCTGCGAAGCGGAAACGTCGGCGGAGCGCGGCGATGAGGTCGAGGATTTCTTTCTGCGTGATGACGTCGAGTGCGCTCGTCGGCTCGTCGAAGAGCACGATGTCCGGCTCTTGGAGCAGCGTTCGCGCGATGATGACGCGCTGCAGCTCGCCGCCCGAAAGCTGGTGCGGCAGGGCGGCGAGGACGGCGGGCGCGAGATGCACCTCGGCGAGCATGGCGAGGATGCGGCTTTCGAGCGCAGCTTTCGTCTCGCCTGCCTTTTCGAGTGCCGTGCGGAAGAAGTCGCGCATCTGCATGCGCGGCGAAAAGGCCTCGCGCGGATCTTGGAAGACCATGCGCACGATGCCCCTTTTCTGCACCGTGCCTTCGTCGGGCAGCTCTGAGCCCGCGATGATGCGAAAGAGCGTCGACTTGCCCGAGCCGCTTGCGCCGACGATGCCGCAGACTTCGCCAGGCGCGAGGCGAAGCGATACGCCGCGCAAGACTTCTTGCCTGCCGCGCGGCGTATCGAAGGACTTCTTTACGTCCGTGACCTCAAGGAGCGCGCGCATGTCTTCGTGCACGTCAGGCATTTCGCCTGTCCTCTTTTCTGCCGTCATGACTTCACCTCCAAGATCGCCGCCAAGAGTTCCTTCGTGTAGGCTTCCTGTGGCGCTTCCATGACTTCCTGCGTCGGGCCGGTTTCTACGACGCGCCCGTCCTTCAAGATCAGCAGGCGGTCGCTGAGGTAGGCGCCCGCGCGGATGTTGTGCGTGACGAAGATGAGAGCCGCGCCGCGCGACTGGTGGAGCTTCATGCGGTCGAGGAATTCGAGCGAAGCGATGGGGTCGAGCGCACTCGTCGGCTCGTCGAGCAGGAGGAGCTTCGGCGAGAGCGAGAGCGTGATCGCCGTCGCCGTGCGCTGGCGCTCGCCGCCCGACAGCTGGAACGGGTAGGCGCTGAGCACGCGCTTCGGGTCGGTGAAGCCGACGGCTCTGAGGCGGTCTTCCATCAGGGCCGGCCACTCCTTCTTGAGAACGCCGTGTGTACGCAGAAAGTCCTCGTACTGGCGGCGCACGCGCAGGTTCTGGTTCAGGTAGTTGCCGGGATTCTGGAAGACCATGGCGAAGTCGCGCCCTGCCAGTTCCTTTTGCAGTGCGGCATTCTTCAAAAGCGGTGCGCCGTGGTAGAGGATGTCGCCCGCGATCGCTTTGCCCTCGTGCGGCAGAAGCCCGAGGATGGCGCGCAGGAGCGTCGATTTGCCCGAGCCGCTTGCGCCGATGATGGAAAGCGCCTCGCCTGCCTCCAATGCGAGCGACACGTCGTCGAGGACGCGCTTTTTCGCCACATCAATGGAAAGGTGATCGACGGCGAGGAAGGGCAGATGCGGCGAGGATTTCGCGCTGTGCGCGGCTGTGTTCTTTTCGCTCATGATTTCTCCCCCCTCCTTTCCCAGCGCGGCTCGAAGATGTCGCGCAGTTCGTCGCCCATGAGGCTGAAGAGGATGACCGTGATGAAGATGGCAAGTCCGGGGAACATCAAGAGCCACGGCGCCGTCTGCATGTAGTCCTTCGATCCCATGAGGAGCATGCCCCATTCGGGTGTCGGCGGCTGGATGCCGATGCCGATGAGCGACAGTCCCGCGACGATGAGCACGATGTCGCTCAAGTGCTGGAAGAAGAAGACGAACATCTGCGGCACGACGTTCGGCAGCACATAGCGAAAGAGCCGCCGCGAAAACGGGATGCCAGACGCGTCAGCGTAGCGCACGTAAGGCTTCTCGCGCTCCGTGCGAACGATCGTGCGCACGATGCGCGCATACTCCGCCCACGTCGTGATGAAGACGGCGAGGATGACGTTGCCGACGTTCGGCCCTAGGAAGCCGAGGAGCGCGACGAGGAAGACGCGGCTCGGAAAGGCGAGGAAGAAGTCGACGATTCCCGTCGAGATGAACTGCATGCGGCCGCGCGTCAGAGCCATCGCCGCGCCGACGCCGATGCCGAAGACGGCAGAGAGGATGCCGCTCACAAGGGACGCCGAAAGGCTCGCCTGGCCGCCGACGAGGACGCGCGAGAGAAGGTCGCGCCCGAGCTGATCCGTACCGAGGATGTGCTCTGCCGACGGCGGCAGGAGGCGTGCGCCCATGTCGTTCGTATAGGCGTCGTAGGGGAGGAAAGGCGGCACGGCGAACATCGCGGCGATCCACAGGAGAAGGAGCGCTGCGAGCACGCAGAAGAGTGGGTCGCGCCTCATGCGCGAGAAGAAGAGCCCCATGTCAGCCCACCTCCTGTTCACGCACCTTAGGATTCAGCCACAGGCAGAGGATGTCCGCCGCGAGGTTGACGAGGATGAAGATGCCCGCACCCCAGAGGACGTAGGCCTGCATGAGCGTGAAATCGTTGTTCTTTATGGCCTCGACCATCAAAAAGCCCATGCCGCGCCAGCCGAAGATCGCCTCGATGACGACCGTGCCGCCCAAGAGGCTGCCAAAGGACAGGCCGAACATCGTGATGATGTTCGGCAGCGCGTTCGGCATGATGTAGCGCCAGAGGATGCGCGAATCCGAAAGCCCGAGGGCGCGCGCGCCCGTCACATAGTCCTTTTGATGCTCTTCGAGGAGCGCACCGCGCAGACGGCGCACATACAGCCCCATGTAGTAGAAGGAGAGCACGAGAGACGGCAGAATCAGCCCCGTGAGTCCCGTCGTATGGATTGGTATCAAAGACAGCTTGACCGAGAAGATGTAGATGAAGATCAAAGACAGCCATATCGTTGGTATCGTGATACCAAAGAACGAGCCGAAGCGAATGACGAGATCGAGCGGCCGCGCATAGAAGCGAAATGCGAGAACTGCGAGCGGCACGGAGATGAGGATCGAAAGCCCCATCGCCGAAACCGCCAGAAGAATCGTGTTTGGTATCGCGTCCTTTAAGAGCGTCGCCACGGGCATGGAGAAGAGCAGCGAGTAGCCGAGATCGCCCGAGAGGAGGTCACGCAGCCATACGAAATACTGCACCCAGATCGGCTCGTCGAGTCCGTAGCGCGCGCACCTCCGCGATCAACTCGGGCGTCGGGATGATTCCCGAGCGAATCATGTAGAGCTTCACGGGATCGGAGTCCGACGTGTGCATGAGGATGAAGGTGATGACCGAGAGCAAAAAGAGGATGACGAGCATCATCAAGAGACGACGCAGGAGGATTTGTGCCATAGATCTTTCCTTTCTGTTCGATTGCGCTGCCTTACGGACGCTTGGCGAAAATCCATGCAGCAAGGCTTACGGCGAGGACAAGAAGCCAGGCAAGGGCGCCGCTCGTGTTGCCGAGGAAGGTGTCCGAGAGTGGTGCCGTCATGCCGATGAGGGAAAGCCCCGCGAGGAGCGCCGGCAGTTTCCAGACGGACGCCATGAGGGAGCGGCCTCCTCCGTCGGCAAAGACAGGGCGGCGCTCCTTCTGCTTGTGGCAGCGACGCCACCAGCCGAGGAAGCCCGTGACGACGACGGTGATCGTCAAGATGTCGAGCAGCGCCCAAAAGAGCTTCAAGAGAATCGTCGAATGGTTATGGATGTGGAGGTCGAGCAGCGAGGCGCAGACGGCCAAGTAGCGCGGCAGCGGCTCAGTGAAGTGCAGGAGCTCGCCGTCTGCCGTACGGGAAAAGAGCACCTTCTGCCCCATGAACATCGCGGGGTGCGCCGCATCCGTCAGGTAGAGCGTCGCAGGGAGCTTGCCCGTCGCGGCCTCCATGCTCAGGACATCCTGCTCGGGGAAGGCTTCTTTCGCATAGGCGAGCATATCCTCGTAGCGGACGCTCGCAGCATCCCCCTGCGGCGCGTGGGCGTCGACATCCGCGAGGTAAGCGCCGTAGCCCACGGAGAAGATGACGATGGCAACGCCGCTCAAGGTCAGAAGCCCCGCCCAGACCGCCGTGACGACGCCGAGGAAGTTGTGCCAGTCGAAGGAGCTGCCCGCCGAGACGCCGCCGCGCGTGCCGCCGAAAAGGCGGCGGCGCATGAAGGTCGGATAGAGCAGCAGGCCGCCGAGAATGGAGAGGAAGCTGAGGAAACACATAATGCCGAGGAAGATCATACCGCCCTGCCCCATGGCGAGCCGCAGGTGCAGGATGTGCAGCGTGTGCATGAGGCTCGCGACGGCAGGCGACTTCACTGCGCCGCTGCGCCACGGAACGGCCTGTTCCGTCATGGGCGAATAGGCGATCTGCGTGCCACCCATGCTCATGCGCCCCGTGCGCCCGTGACTGCCCTTGTCAGCGATGCGGTAGAGCAGAAGCCCATGCTCGGGCATGGCGGAAATGGCCTGCACCTTCTTGTCGGGGTTCTCTTCCAGGACCTTGTCGAGTCCGGCAGAAGTTCCCTGCCAGAGCACATGGTAGGAGGAGTCTCCCGCATGGGGCAGAGGCTCGACGCGGTTCCACTGCGTGATCTCCTCCTTGAAGAGAAGAGGCAGCCCCGTGAGGCAAAGCAGGAGGAAAAACACTGCACAGATCGCACTGATCCAGCGGTGCAGACGATAGAGAAGTAACATGAAAAAGACTCCTTTCTTTTCAGAAGTGGTTTTGCGTCGGGCGGTCTCATGCGGGATCGGGCTGAAATACCATAGAAGGGAAGCCCTGCCTTTCACGGGCTTCCCTCCCGGCTAAGAATCCGTTTGCCGCAGTTCACCAAAGCCCCAAGACTTTCCACCAGGCCGCGCCGATCGTCAGGTAAATCAGTGTCGTTATGGTCGTCATGATGAAGCCGTTCTTCCACCATTCGCCCTGCGAGACGTAGTCGCCGCCAAAGTAGATGGGGGCGCAGCCGTTGCCGTAGTGCGTGAGGGAAATCGGCACGTCGGCGAAAATGCCGAAGACGATAGCGACCAAAAGAGGCGGTGCACCGACGGTGACGCTGACGGCGATGAACGCCGCATAGAGTGCACTGATGCGCGCCGTGACGCTGGCAAACGCATAGTGAATGTAAGTGTAGAAAAGCAGGATGATGAGGCAGGAGATGACCCAGTCAAAACCGAGCGAGGAAATCGCCGCGCCGGCGCCGTTGGCAATCCAAGTGATAATGCCGGATTTTGCGAGAGCCGAGGCGAGCGTCATCAAGGAGCCCATCCAAAACATCGCGTCCCACGCGCCTTTTTCCTTGATGACATCCTGCCAGTTGATGATGTCGAGCATGATCATGAGGCAGACCGCACCCATGGCGACGGGCGTTGCGTCGATGCCCGTGAGTCCTGAGCTTGCCCAAAGCGCGAGGGAGGCGACGAAGATGACGGACAGCCCTTTCTCGGCAAGGCTCATCGGACCCATTTCGGACAATTCGCGCTGCGCCAGTCCCTTCGCGTCGGGAATGCGCACGAGTTCGGGCGGAGAGAGCTTCATCATGACATAGGGAACGAGCAGGAGCGCGATGAGTCCCGGCACGATGGCAGCGCTCGCCCAGCCCATCCATGTGACATGAACGCCCAGCGTCTTTTCGGCGAGCGCCACGCAGAGCGGGTTGCCCGCCATCGAGGTCACGAACATCGTGCAGGTCACGGCATCCGTATGGTAGCCGACCTGCATGAGATAAGTGCCGATGCGCCGCGCACTCTCGCCGGGCTTCGAGCCAAGAGCTTCTGCCAGGGAGCGCACGATCGGATAGAGGATGCCGCCGCCGCGTGCCGTGGCCGAAGGTGTCGCGGGCGAAATCACAAGTTCGCTCAGAGCGATGGCGTAACCGAGCGACAGCGCACTCTTGCCGATCGCCTCGATGATGCGAAAGGCGATGCGCTTGCCGAGTCCGCTCTTGATGAAGCCGCGCGAATAGAGGAAGGCGCAGACGATCAGCCAGATCGTGCTGTTGCCGTAGCCCGCCAGGGCGTCCGAGGTCTTCAAAAGCCCCGCCCAGACGGAAAAGGAAATCGCGATGAAGGCCACCGCGCCGATGGGCAGCGGATGCAGGATAAAGCCGAGCACCGTCGCGACAAAGACCGCGAGCAAATGCCAGGCGAGCGGTGTGACGCCGTCAGGAATCGGCAGGAACCACAGGACGATTCCGACGCCGATCGTGAGGAGAGCGTTTCTTCTGTTAGCGTTCATGTTTTCACCCCATCTGAAAATATGAGTTCTCAGCCGCAGTCCCCATTTGCTGAAAGCATTTTTCTGCGGCACCTTTGGAAGCGATGGACGTACAAGGCATACAGCTGGACGTTTGCGCGGAGAGGTGCGCGTTGCGTCCTTTCACATTCGCAAAATAAAAGCAGCCCCTTTCCTGCAAGTGGGAAATGGGCTGCAAAATATCCTTGCCTTGCCGCATGCCGTGCTGCATGTGCGCACGAAACCATCGCTGGAACAACATCCAAAAGACGTGAACCAATCGGAAGGCGCAGATCCCCTCCCCATCGCTCGCAGGTCAGACGGTGATCGTCGATCAGGCAGTTCTCCTGGCTCCAGTTCATCGCTCCTCTGCGCCTTCCCGGGTCTCCCCAGTGACTTTTCCTGCAGATTCGCTCGCTGTTACAGTGGCGGGACCGCGCCGGCTCTTCCGGCTTCTCTATTGAGTCTTGCGACACCTGATCCGTCAATATGCTGTTTGTTGTTTATCGTAATGATGGCTTCCAAAAGGAAGAATATCATTGCTTTCGGTTATTGTCAAGAGATGTCGGCAGGCGTATCACAACCAGCATCGGATTCCATCTTTTCACTCTGAAGCTGTCTTCTTGACAATAGTCAAATTCAGATATAATATGACTATATCAATGGGAGGGATTTTTATGTCGTCATTAGCGGAAACGATTCGCCCTTCGGCAGACCTGCGCGGCAGATACAGCGAGATTTCGCGGCAGTGCCGGGAGGATCGCAAGGCCGTGATCATCACGGTGAACGGGCGCGGAGACACGGTGTCTCTCGGATATGAACAGTATCAGCAGATGAAAGCGCAGATCGAGCTTCTTGAAATCCTCGGGGAAGCGGAAGAAGATGTCCGAAACGGACGCGTCGCCCCCATGCAGGAGAGCTTTGATTCGCTCCGCGCGGAACTCCTTTCGAGGGAATAGCGATGGCATATCGGATTGTGCGCACGGCAAAGGCAGACGAACAGCTGCGGGACATCGTCCTCTATCGTGCGGAGGTTGCGGGAAACGCTGAGGCTGCCTTGGAGTTTCTTGATCGCTTAAAGCAGAAGATCGACCGTCTGGCGGACTTCCCGGAAAGCGGCTCTTTCCCCCGCTATGGCGCTCTTCGAGCGAGAGGGTATCGCGTGCTGATTGCCGAGAAGCATCTCGTGTTTTACAAAGTCGACAAGGAGCGCAAGATGGTCATTGTTTATGCCATCGTAGATGGACGAAGGGATTACTTGAACTTGATCTGACGCGTCGCCGGTCAGCCGTTTTCGTAGCCCGAGGGAAGATAGCTCTTCAACGTTTCCTAGATCGTGTCCGAATACATTGCGCATACCTTGCTCGGCGTCAAGCATGGGATATCGCTGTCTGTAAAGTCGCTCGCATCTCTGGTGACAATGTATCTCACATCCACGGCGCGTCCGCATTCCATCTGCAGACAATCCTCGAAATCCTTGAATCGCTTATTTGCAAGCGCGAGCCTCAGTTTTCTGTCATCCACTGATATAACGGAAAAAATATCGAAAAGATCTAATAGAATATCATGGCATTCGTCTGAGGGATAATACTTCTGCAATATAAAAACTACACGCACAAACGTCCACTTTGTGGACATTGTGCGCCGCCCTTAATGAAAGTTACCCAATCAGCCTGCGCCTCTGGCTTGGCCTCTTGGACTTTCATAATAAAACAGATTCGTTATGGTATGTGCCGCCAGATATCCGTGAATCTGCTTGTTTTTGCACATCTTTAACACTTGGCGAGAGTCATGCAGAAAAGGCTCCCGCCCGACTAAGACGTCCATGATGACATTGGTATCAATCAACATCCGCATATTTTTTCTCCAGCATTTCCATCAAGTCTTTTTTATAGTCTCCGCTGCTGATACCCGGTTTGGCATGAGACAGAAGCCGGTCATAAGCCTGTTGCGCCTTATCATCGTCATTGATACGGAGCTGGTCGTTATTCGGCAATGAATAGGTTTTGGTCTCATCTACAAAGTCATCCGTGACGATGATTTTTAGAATCTGATATTTTTTCAGACTTGCTCCTTCCAAGAGCTGCACGTTTGCACCGTCATAATACCCAGCTAGTTCTAACATGCGATTTCCTCCTCGTATTTTGGCTGGATGGCACGCGCCGCCCCTTCAATACTGCTGCATCTCGTTCAAAAGTGCGAGCTTCATCTCGTAGTAGGCGGGGCTCATGTCGAGGTAGTGCGTGTGCGGGTTCTCGAAGCGCTGCTCCTCCTGCCAGATCTCGCGGTCGAGCTGCGCCTTGACGTAGGCGCGGATTTCTTCGAGCGACGGCTGCTTCGACACGAATTTGCCGTTCTTGATGACATCTTCCTGCAGCTCGCGCGCCGTGCAGTTCGTGAAGAAGCGGTGCTTCCACGGCTTCTTGGGGTCGATGTAGCGATAGGGCTTCGTCATGTCGGGCGTTTCGTCGGCGAGCGTCAGGAGGTCGGCGATGGCGTGGCCTTCTGCGTCGTAGATACGGTAGACCTTTTTCCTGCCGGGGTTCGTGATCTTCTCGACCGTTTCGGAGACTTTGATCTTCGCGAGAATCTCGCCGTCCTTTTCCACGGCGGCGAGCTTGTAGACCGCGCCGAAGACCGGCTCGCTCTTCGACGTGATCAGGCGTTCGCCCACGCCGAAGGCATCGATCTTGCCGCCCTGCGCGTTGAGAATCGAGGAGATCGTATACTCGTCGAGGCTGTTCGAGGCGATGATCTTGCAGTCGGAAAGCCCCGCCGCGTCGAGCATGGTGCGCACGCGCTTGGAGAGGTAGGCGAGGTCGCCCGAGTCGATGCGCACGCCCTTCAGTCTTTTGCCCAGCGGATCGAGCACGTCCTTGGCGGCGCGAATGGCGTTCGGAATGCCCGAATGTATGACGTCGTAGGTATCGACGAGGAAGACGGCGTTGTCGGGGTACGTCTCGGCATACTTCTTGAATGCCGTGTATTCGTCGTCATAGTACATGACCCAGCTGTGCGCCATCGTGCCGCTGACGGGGATGCCGAAGAGCTGGCCCGCGAGCACCGTCGCCGTCGAGGCCGCGCCGCCGATGTAGGCGGCGCGTGCGCCGTAGACAGCGGCGTCGACGTTGTGTGCGCGGCGTGCACCGAAGTCGGAGACGACGCGGCCGCCCGCCGCCCGCACGATGCGGCGCGTCTTCGTCGCGATGAGCGACTGGTGGTTGATCTCGGCGAGGAGCGCCGTCTCGACGAGCTGTGCGTCAATGATGGGCGCGGTCACGGTGAGGATCGGCTCTTCGGGGTACATGATCGTGCCCTCGCGAAATGCGCGGATGTCACCTGTGAAGCGGTAGCGCGCGAGGTAGTCGAGGAAGTCTTCGTCGAAGAGCGAGAGCGAGCGCAGGTAGTCGATGTCAGCAGGCGAGAAGTGCATCGCCTCGATGTACTCGACGATCTGCTCAAGCCCCGCGAAGATGGAAAAGCCGCCGCCGTCGGGGTGGCGGCGGAAGAAGACGTCGAAGGAGGCGCGTGTCTTCCTGGCCTCCTCGCCCTCGCGGAAATAGCCGTAGGCCATCGTCAGCTCATAAAGATCCATCATCATCGTGATGTTGCGCGATTCAAACTGTGCCATTGAGATCGTCCTTTCTGGCGGCCGCCGCAAAAGCGGCAATCGGTCGTCCCCGTCAATGGAAAATGCAGGAAGTGCTGAGAAAGAGCGATTCCTGCCTGGGCTCTTAAGAAAGCACTGATAAATTCAGCCTTTCCTTAGGAGCACGGATACATTCAACGCCGCCATTTTGGCGGCGTTTATTTTATTCGTGCCTCTTCAGCGTCTCGTATCTATGCCGCCAATCTTCCTTTCGCCGACGGAAAAGCCTGCGCCGCCCGTCTCTTCGTCCACATGCGCGAGGAGGTCGACGAACTGCGGCAACTCTTCCTTGCCCGAAGTCTTGTAGGAATCCGCCAGCGAAAGGAGCGCATCCGCGCTGCCCCGTCTGCCGTAGTCGCCCGCTGCGCCGTGCTTGCCGCGCAGCTTCGCCTCGCGCTCGTTCTCGGGAAGCTTCTCCCACGCCTTCGATGAAGTGAACTCGCGCCATTCGTCGGCAAGTGCGCGAAGGACGATGATGTAGGTGTCGTCGAGGTCGAATTTCGCGCTCTTCGCGTTTTCCAGCTCATCCATCGCGCGGTTGTAGCTTGCCTTGAGCTGGGCGACGCGCTCTTCGAGAAACGACGGCTTCTTCTCGCCGGCATCATACGCCCTGCCGTCGTGCGCCGCGCCCTTTTCCGCCGCGCCGCTCTGTGCGGCTTCTGTACTGCCATTTGTGCTCGCCGCACCGCCGTTCGCACTCGCCGCACTGCCATTTGTGCTCGCCGCGCCGCCTTGCACCTCCTGCCCTGCCTGTGCAGCAGGAGCGGCCTTTGCTGCCGCTGCCTCGCCTGCACCGGCCAGGGCGGGGGCAGCTCCGTCGCTAAAGCCCGACGCTCCTCCTTCGGGCGCGGCGGCAGAGTCGTTGGCGGCGGCTCTGCCGGCTTCAGCCGACGATGCACCGCCCGCACCGCTCGCAGAGGCGGCGGGCAGGCTTCCTGCGCCGCTCTTTGCAGCCTCCATCGCCTCGATCGCGACCTTGAGCTGCGCGTCCATGAGGATGCGGCGTGCAGCTTCTTTCGTCTTGGCACGCTTCAAGGCAGCCTTCAGTTCCTCGCGTGCGTCGTCCGCTTTCTTCGCCTTCTGGTAGAGCGCCTCGTCATTTTCCTTCAGGAGGCGAAGCTCCTCGGGCGTGAGTTTCTTGCCGCCGCGCGCTTTCTGCGAGATGATGGCGAGCCGCGTCGCATCCGTGACCTTGGCGAGCGTGCCGACGGTCTGCGGCTTCCTTTGACGCGCCTCCTCCGCGAAGTCCTTCTTGCTGTCCGTGAGCGAGATTGACTGTCCGGTCTTGATGCGCCAGTTCGCTTCCTTCTTCAGCTTCCACGTCGCCGTGTAGTCGCTGATCTTGCCAATCCATTCAAACATCGTGTCCCCTCCTTGGGTATGCGTCTGCTTCCTTGGGCAAAAATCCCTTGTCTTGTTATCGGCAAAGGGACGTGACTCCTTAAAAGCGCAGCGCTACTCCTCGTCTTCAAGGAACTTGCCGAGCACGTAGAACGTGCCGTGTCCCTTGGCGTAGATCTTGCCGTCCTCATCCTTGATCTCGCTCTCCAAGGTCATCGCGTGCTTGCCGTCGTGCAGACAGATGCCCGTCGCGATGATCGTCTTGGCGAGCGGCACGGCGTGCATGAAGTCCATCGAGAGCGACATCGTCACGACCTTCTTGTTTCGCGCGAGCGCGGCTGCGCCCATCGCCGTGTCGACGAGCGTCATCAAAACGCCGCCGTGCACGATGTTGTAGAGGTTCGTATGCTCGGGCTCGATCGTCAGACGAAGCTCTACAGTGCCGTCCGGCTTCGGCACGACGGCAGCATGCAGGTATTCGATGAACGGATTGAGATGGTAGAAGCGAATGATTTCCTGCTGTCTTTGGGTCAAAGGGAAGTCCATGGGATACCTCCTTATTCTTGCGGATGTTCCTGCGGCATTCTCCTGTGCAGACGCTCTTTCGGCGCAGGCCGCGTCACGAGGAACGCCGTCGCATACGCCGTGATGGGAATGGCGAAGAGCAGTCCGATGCTGCCGATGAGCGAGCGCACGATCTCGGTTGCGATCATGTCAAGGTTTGCGAAGTGCACGAAGGAGAGGTTTGGCTGCGAGAAGAGCAGCAGCATCAAAGGCAGTGCGCCGCCGATGTAGGCGAGCACGAGCGTGTTCGCCATCGTGCCCATGACGTCGCGACCGACGGCAAGTCCCGAAGCGACGAGCACGGTGAACGATGTCTTGGGCGCGAGGTTTTTCATCTCGCACTGCGCGGACGCGATGGAGACGGCGACATCCATGACCGCGCCGAGTGCGCCGAGGACGATGCCCGAAAAGAGCAGTTCGCGAAAATCGACATCCTTCAGATACAATACCTTGAGCATGCCCGCGTGCTCTTCGGCGATGCCCGTCAAGTAGGTGAAGTGGATGGCGAGGAGCGCGAGCAGACCTGCGACGAAGATGCCGCCGATCGTGCCGATGATCGCGCCCGCCGACTTCACGTTGCAGCCGTTGACGACGAGCTGGGTGCTGAGCGTGATGAGAGAGCCGATGAGGAACGTCCACAAGAGGATGTGCGTCGGCGAGAAGAGGATCAGCGATATGAGCCCCTTGGCGATCAGGAAGACGGCGAAGAGCAGCACGAGAAGAGCCTTGAGCCCCGTCACGCCGCCGAAGAGGATGAGGACGAGCGCGAAGCCGAAGAGCAGCCACAGCACGCCGGGCAGGCGGTCATAGTCGACGATGGCGTAGGAGCCGTGTTCCTCGCGCACGAGGATGTTCTCGCCCTCCTTCGGATGGATGTCAAAGGCCGGATTGTTGAGCGTGCGGTGGACGATGCGCGCCTCCTCGCCCTCGTTGGGGCCGGATTCGAGGCGGATCGTCACATAATATTTCTCGCTGCCCGGCGCGAACTTCTCCATATCGTTCGCGCTCTCCTCGACGGCGAGAATCTGCGCCTTGCATGTCGGCGGCTCATCACCCTCGCCGCCCGGCAGGTGAAAAAGCCCGTAGAGGGCGAGGGCAAGGAGAAAGCAAAAGGAAAGGAATGCGCCCAAACGGCGCGGCTGCGGCTGGATTTTCATAGTGGTCTCCTGGATGTCAGCGGCTGCTAGTGCAGACGAAAGTATTCTTTCACATTATATAACGAAGCTCTGGAAAACGTAAGATGAGGAGAGTATAATTAACCTATAATTTAAGATGAATAGAAGGGAGAATGACCATGGGGAAGAGCGTCAATATCTTTATCACATTCTTTACTGCGATTTATGGAGATGTAAAAGAAGCGCAGGCATACGATTGTTGTATGGACGGAAAAATTGAAAAGGGCTATGTCACGGGCAGTCTTACCAATGAGGCACCTGCCTACAGCATGGCAAAGATGCTGCAGGAGAAGGGGGAAAAGATTGACTACATTTACGGCTTTTCGACAAACGATGAGCGGACACCGCATTTTGAAGTCAAAGTTTTTGGAGAAGCGGAAAAGCGTCCGCCGTATAAGAATCAAGTTGATTTTTTCCAGAGCTTTATGACGGAGCGCTGCCCTGCCTTGCAAAAGGCAGCCTTTCGTTTTATCGATTTTGAATATCCGACGGAGAAGCTTGATCGGGAATGCGTCAGGCAGGCGATTCATGCGGCGGAACGAATCAAGAAGGAGATGAACGACGCGGGACATTGTTGGTCGGATTGCCGACTATACGTCGATGTGACGGGGGGCATACGCGCCGCGGATATGGTCTTGAGCCAAATCATACACCTTTTGCAGCATGACGGTATGAAGGTGGAAAAAATTCTCTATTCCGATTATCAAAAAGCTGCGAATATACCGAACCGCCTGTTCAATATCACAGCACTGACATCCTTGTCACAGCTCATCGCCGGAGCCGATGCCTTCGTCAAATATGGAAGCTCGCTCACACTGGAAGAGTATTTTGACTACGATTATGAAAACAATGCGAGCGGGGCATACGAGCTTTCCGAGCCTCTCAAGAAACTGCTGCATGCCATGCACCGCTACTCCGATGTCATGCAGATTTGCCAAGTTGATGCGATAAAATCCGTCCTTGCGGATTTGAAGCATGCTCTCGATGAATTCTCGCAGCACAACATTGCAGCGGACAGCCTGAAGGAAAAGGCGTTCTCGTTGATGCTCGACACGATCAAAAAAGCCTACGAGGACATCTTGAAGTATGCAGAGGGCGAAGAGGCGGCACTTTACTACGAGATGATCCGCTGGTGCCTGAAGAATGGTTTCATACAGCAAGCAATGACGCTCTATGTGGAATGGATGCCGATCTATCTCGAGGAAAAGCGTGTATTCTACCCCGTCTGGCGTGAGATGATGCAAGCGAGGATGGTCGATGATGTAAATCCTGCATGGCAGAAGACAGTGTTGGATTTCTGCTCGAAGGCTCTATATTTGAGGGAAAAACAAACGTATTGCCTGAAAAAACTCAGAGCTGCCGTGCAAAACATCAAAGAGAAGCGGGAAAATCCTCTGGCAGAACTGGAAGAACGAATTCCTGCCAAGGGAAGAGAAGTCTTACAAATGCTGTTGGATCAGCGGGAAAATATCGAGAAGATGGGCACTGCGGAGAATATAAAAGAATATATTGAAAAGCTGCCAGAACTCAAGAAGCTTTATGAAGAGATCATGAAATATCCACCACCGGATCAAGCCGGTTGGAAGGACTTTGAAAAAGTCCTTCACGATAAAGCAGGCATGGAAAATACCTGCAACACTTTGCGGGGTATGCGCGCAGATGGTGCGTGTGAAATCTATGGACTGGGGCAGGATTTGAGCAAAAAGGCTCTGCCTAAAAAGAGCGAAACGCCGGAGGAGCGTGCAGCAGAGTTCAAAGTATTGCTGGACGAGGATATATTGCGGACGGATTATGCGATGGAGGACGTCTTGGCGCTCGTTGCCGATTATCGCAGAATTCGCCGGGCGCGCAACGGTATCAACCACGCTGGAAATATCAAGAGCACGGGAAATAAAAAGAAGCAGGAGGAGCGCAAAATGAACCGAAGAGATATGGCCCGTCTGCTCGGCGATTGCATTGCGCGCATAGATAATCTAAGGTTGGGGGAAAAGAAATGAAGAACTACTATCTTTACCTTGATGAGAGCGGCAGCTTTGAGCCGCAGGGAACGCCGAATACAGGACGGGCTTCGATCGTCGCCGGCTATTGGACGGAAAAGCCGCTGTCCGAGGCGGAAGCGTTTGCGCTGTTTCAAGAGGTGCGAGCAAGCAAGGAGACGTACGCGCCGATCTCCATCGAGCCGTTTCACGGGATGGAAGAGTACCGTCGCGCCAATCTCGGGGATTTCATCGAAGACATGGTGCGGGCGATGTTTGACCGCGGCATGAAGCCTGTTGTTTTCGGCGAGGGACGGTACTATGACATCGTCAACAGCGACCGCACGTATTTGAACATCCTTGCCGACGGTGTCGTGAAGCTTGCCATGGAACTGTTGGCTCAGACGGAGGACGATGTTCAGCTGCATGTCCTCTATGCGTGGCGCAAGGCGATGTCCGAAAAGGAATTGAGCGATCAAAAGAAGATGATCGCTCAGGAGGAGTATAAGCGCCGCATAGAGGAACGCATGGCACTGGGTAAAAGCCGGATCTCACGGGTAGCGCAAAAGCGTCTGCAACCGATCGATATAAAGGAAGGAAGCGCGAGGAAGCTGCATCGTCTGATGCTCGCTGATCTCGTCTGCACGGCGGTGCGCGGCGGGCGGCAAAAGCTCGATGCGGTTGCGCGCGAATACATCAGAGAACAGAAAAACAACATCCTCGTCATTGAGGACGATGCGATGGAGCAAGTGCGGCGGCTCTTCATTGAGAATCGCATTGCTGACGCCATTTATTCGTGGTATCTCATTTATGAGGAAGGACGCAGTGAGGCGGATTGCAAGAAATTTCACGATTTGCTGGCGGCAAACCTGAAGGCAATGAGTGAAAAAGGTCGTAAATTGCAGTATGACATTCTGATGCAGACCATGGGCACGTTGATTGAGTTGCGCCAATCTGTGCAGGCGAAGCGCCTGTCGGAGCGCTTGGAGCATGACTTGTTTCCGTTCCTGCAGGAAATTGATTGCGCGTCCGATATGTTCTATTTCGACAAGCATTTCTACGATTTGACGCGTCATACGCATCAAGGCGATACAGCAGCCTCGCAGCGCGAGATCGAGCTTTGCAACAAGATCCTCAGTCAGATGCCCTTGCCGTTGGAATCTGCCGGAATATGCACGGACTATCGGCTTCGTGAGATCGAGCACTTGAAAAATACGTATTCCTCCGAAGAAGCTTTGAGCAAACTGGGGGAGTTGGAAGCGGATCTGACAAAAATATTGGCGATCCTTCCTTATATCCATCCACTGGCGAAAAAGCGAGAGAATCGGCAGTCCGATCGCCTTGGCAAAGTATTGTCGTCCAAGGTGCAAGTATATAGCCTTTTGCTGCAGCAAGGCGCGGTATATTCTAAGGAATGGGGCAAGGTGTCGGATCGCGCTTTTGAACAATTTTCTCAAGAGTGGGATAAGAGGCGCCATGCGCAGTACCGTACCGCACTGGAATATTGGCGGGGCGAATATGAAGAAGCGAGACATTTCCTTGCCCGGTCTGTCGGACTTGGCGAGGAAGTGTCATTTAGTGAGCTTTTGCAGAAGATGCTTGAAGGCAGCGTGAACATCTACGGCTTGATGCATTATGCGAAATGGATGCGTTTGGCTTTTCGTGATGGTGACGAATCTGCCGAGGAAATGTTTGCCGCTTGGAAGCAGGCGGGCGTGGAAGAACGCCTGAATGAGAGAGATGGCGACCATATCCGCTCTGAAGTTTACCCGGGGTGCATAATCTGCTGGGATATTGCCGCCATAGAGGCGCAGAAGGGGCAGTATAAGGATGCGCCCTTTCGGGCAACGATTCAATCTATGCTCAAGGAAAAAAAGAATCTCACCTTATATTTCATGGGACTTGCTGCCGCAGCGGATCGTCTGACCTTTGTCGATGGCAAGAACTGGGAGAAAGATGCCAAGGAGCTTCGCGGCATAGTGAATCTTTTAAAGGAGGAGGAAATGCCCGAAACGATGCGTGTTCTGGCCGAGAAGTGGAAGGATGGCATGGAGCGCCTGTCCGGGCTGTCGCGCGAGGAGAAGAAGAGCATCTTGAAATCCTTGGCAAGAGCCACGCCCATATTGTAACTTACGCAAACAGCCCGAGGACATACGCCCAAAGTCCCTCGATGCTCAGCCCTCTGCCGACGCTCTTTTCGGCGTGCAGCGGGATGCGCGTAAGCTCCTTGCCGCCGTGGGAGACGACGAGATCGCCGACGCGGTCGCCCTCCTTGACGCCGGCGGCGATGACGCGCGGCAGGTCGTAGGTCAGGCGATAGTTTTCCTCGGCCTCGCCGTCGACGAGCGGCAGGCGCAAATCCTCCGTCGGATAGACGGTGAGACGGCCTTCCTTGCCGCCCTTGACCCAGACCCTCCGCGCGAGATCTGTCTTCGTATAGGCGGGCGCTGCCTTCACGCGGCGAAAGCCCATGTCCAAGAGCTTTGCCGCGTCGGTAAAGCGCGCCTCTTCGTCCGCCGCGCCGAGGACGACGGCGATCAGTTCGACGCCGCCGCGCCGCGCCGAAGCCGCGAGGCAGCCTCCCGCCGCATTCGTATAGCCCGTCTTGATGCCCGTCGCGCCCTCGTACGTCGAGAGCAGGCGGTTCGTGTTCGCCATCAAGGCGCGTTTCTTCTCGGGCGTGACCCATGTGATCTCACGCTCCTTCGCGCCGACGAAGGAGCGAAACTTCGGATTCTTCATGCCGTAGGCGGCAATGCGGGCGATGTCGTGCGCCGTCGAGACATGCGCCGGATTGGGCAGGCCGTTCGGATTGACGAAGTGCGTGTCCTTCGCGCCGATGGCCTTCGCCTTCTCGTTCATGTGTGCGGCGAAGCTGCCGACAGAACCTGCAAGGTCTTCGGCAATGGCGACAGCGGCGCCGTTGTCCGAGCGCAGCATCATCTCGGCGACGAGCTCCGCGAGGACGAAGCGATCGCCTGCGCCGACCTCCGTATCTTCCGTTTCTGCCGCCGTGCGGCTCACGGTGAGGATGGACGAGAGATCCCCCTCCTCGATGGCGAGCACGCATGTCATCATCTTCGTCGTACTCGCAGGAAAACGCGGCACATCCGCCGCTTTCTCGTAGAGCACGCGCCCCGTCGAAGCCTCGATAAGAATTGCCGAGGCCGCTGTGATCTGTATATTTTCCGCCGCCCCCGCCTTCGCTGTGAGAAGCAGAAAGACGAGGATACAGAGGGAAAAGACTCGCTGGAAATGCAAGAAAAAGCCTCCTGTCGTGATTGTTTTCCCTATTATAGCACACGGCGAGAAAAAAAGGACCGCCTCACGCATCGGATTCGATGTATGAGACGGTTCTTTTGCTTTGAGGCCAAGCCGCCGTATAAATTTTCCTAGCAACTTGCAAAGGGTGCGTTTTGTGGTTATGATAAAGATGAGACAGTGCATAAAGATGCTCCATCAACCGAAGGAGGCAAAACCATCATGAAAAAAGCGATTGTCGTCGTCGATATGCAGAAGGATTTTATCGACGGCGCATTGGGGACGAAGGAAGCGCAGGCGATGCTGCCGCGCATGGAGGCGAAGCTGGCGGCAGCGCGTGCGGCGGGGACGGCGCTCGTCTTTACGATGGACACGCACGGCGAGGACTATCTGGCGACGCAGGAGGGAAAACGGCTTCCCGTGCCGCATTGCATTCGCGGCACGAAAGGCTGGGAGATCGCCGCATCCCTGCAGCCGTTCGTCAAGGAGGCGGCTGCCGTCATCGAGAAGCCCACTTTCGGCTCGACAGAACTGCCCGCCGTGCTCGCAGACTATGACGAGATCGAGCTTGTCGGCCTTTGCACCGATATATGCGTCATTTCCAACGCCCTGCTGCTCAAGGCCTTTTATCCCGAAAAGCGCATATCGGTCGACGCCTCCTGCTGTGCGGGCGTGACGGTTGAGAGCCACGAGGACGCACTGCGTGCGATGAAGATGTGCCAAGTCGACGTGAAGTGAGGGGGACTTGTCTGCAATCTTCCCATGAAATAATTTCCCTAAAAAAACGCTTGCATTTTCCTCCGGCTTTCTGTATAATACATTTTGTTCGCAGGCACACGCCTGCACAACATACGCTCGGTTAGCTCAGTTGGTTAGAGTATCACATTGACATTGTGGGGGTCACTGGTTCGAATCCAGTACCGAGCACCATTCGCTTATCAAGCAGTCATCTTCGGGTGGCTGCTCCTTTGTTATATAGGAAAGTTAAGGAATCCCTGATAAATGCAGCGCCGATCCGGCAGATCTCAGATGGTCTGTGACAGCGAAAAATCGTCGCTTCGTCAAGAAAATGTTGAATGAAGCAACTTTCTGAGGAGGAATCAACCATGAAGATCGGGAAAAAGCTCTGCGCCGCCATCCTCACCAGCCTCGTGGCCGCCGCGCCGCTTGCGCTGCCCCTTCCCCTTGCGGCAACCACCGAGGCGGCGGCGCTCAACCCCGTGATGATCGGCATGTCCGCCATCGGCGGCTTCCTCGCCTACCAGGGCACGCTCAAGGAAATGCTCGCCATCGGCAACAACGTCGACTATCAGATCAGCGGCCTCAAGCAGGACATGGAGGAAAACGGCGAGGACAAGGACGCGCTTGACCGCGAGGTCGTCGACCGCGTGCTCGGCCAGATCACAGAGCACGGCGAATACGCGCTCTCTATCAACTCCCTGCCCTTCCTGTGGCGCGTGACCGCAGGCGACGCCTTCAATGCCGCCTGCTATCCGACCGACTACATCACGGTGAACCGCGGCCTCGTGCGTGCGCTGCACCACGACGAAGACGAGCTCGCCGCTGTCCTCGGCCACGAGATGACGCACGGCCTTCGCCAGCACAGCGCGAAGAACTACGCCAAGGCCGTCGCCGAATCGTATGCGGGAATCGCCATCGGCTCGGCGGCGGACAACCTCGACTGGCAGAAGCTCAATGCCGTCGTCGGCTACGCCATCGCCAAGGACGTGACACTGCCGAGCGAGCTTGAGGCGGACGAGGGAGGCTTCCACCTCATGACGACGGCGGGCTTCAACCCCGGCGGCGGTGCGGCCGCCATGGCACGCATGGCCTACTACCTGACATACGAGACACAGGACATCAGCGAGTACCAAGATCCCTTCGAGAATCCCAATGCACCGAACTACAACGACCATCCCGCCATGCACGAGCGCGTCGAGCGCCTCGCCGCCATGATGACGAATTACGGCATGGGGCATGTGACCGTCGAAAACGGCACGGACGTCCTCATCGACGGTGAAAAGCTTCTCTCGGCCGACTGGGATGCCGACTACAACAACACGACGGAGAACGCCTACCTCATCGCAGGCGGCATTGCCAAGGCGTTCCACGACCACGCTTCCTTCGACGGCTGGCATTTTTCCGCCGCGCCCGGCGCACGCATCTCCTACCTCGACGACAGCCGCGTCTACGAAAAGCTCAAGAAATTCGTCATGCGCAATCATGCGGAAGAGCGCCTCGAAGAACTCGTGCGCAATGCCTATGCGAGCAGCAAGGACAAGGAAATGCGTGAAAAGGTCGCCGCCGAGGAAAAGAAGCGCACGGACGCGTGGCAGAAGATTCGCGAGAATGCACTCAACGCCAAGGGCGACTACGTCAAGCAGCTGCGCTACAACGCCGACCGCTACAGCGACAACGGCATGGCGAAGGAAGCGCTCTTCCTCATGGAGCGCGCCTTTGCCGCGAGAAATCCCGACAACGTCGCCGAAAACTACGCAATCCGCGGCAGGGCCAAGGCCGTCGCCGGCGACTACGAAGCCGCGCTCGCCGACTCCAATCATGCCGTAGAACTTGACGCGACGAACATCTACAACTTCCTCAACCGCGCCGACGTCTATCGCATGATGGGCGAGCGTGAAAAAGCCCTCGCTGACCTCGAAAAATCGCAGGAGATCGACGCAAAGAATCCCTACATCTACAAGATGCGCGGCGAAATTTACAACGAGATGGGTGAGAAGGAAGCGGCACTCGCCGCCTACAAGGAATACTGGAAGCAAGCGCCGAATGCAAGCGACATTCCCGACGAGTACATGCAAGAAGTCGATGCCGCAGCCTACGACAAGATCGTCAAGGAGCGCGAAAAGAAGGAACAGGAGAAAAAAGAGAAGGAAGCAGCAAAAAAAGACGCTTCTGAGAATAAAATGGGCGAAAAGCCTTAATTTTCTCCTTGAAAGTTTCGATAAAGAAGAAAAGAAGCGTGCAAGCGCTGTATTCATCCATTCTTCTCTATCGGAAAGGAGATGTAGAAAATGGGCATATTGGCCGCAGTTCTCGTTATCTTACTTGCCATCCTCTTCCTCGACGACATGGAATTGACGGCGGTATCGCTCATCATCGCCATTCCTCTCGCTGTGACGTACCAACTGACGGACTCTGCCGTTTTGTCCGCCTTCACGACCTTCGGCATCCTCATGCTCTTGGGACTGCTCTACCGCTACCGCACCGCAGCCCTGCAAATGCGCAAATAGATCGACCTTGTTCTCGAAGCCCTGTCGAATGCACCGCATCCGGCAGGGCTTTCCTTTGGCAGGAGCAGTTCTTGAAACAGCGCATTTTTGAAGATTAGAAGATTCTTTTTCCCGATTTTCGATTTATTTCGTGCAATTCTGTCGCCAATGTGGTATACTATGTTTGCGGCAAGTAGACAATCAAGATCTACACGCCTATTCTGCCGTGTTTCACCAAACACGGGGGAGGTAGGCCAGCCACTGATTCTCTCCCCGTGTTTATTTGATTTACGGGGACGGAAACATCGTCAACGAAATACAGAAAGCCGCGCAGGCGTCATCCGACACTTGCGCGGCTTTTTTGTATATATTGCATAGAAAAGCTGGCACAGCAAAAGGAGAGAGTCGCAAGACTCTCTCCTTTTGTTTCAACACCGCAAGCGGTATGGATTGCATGCAATTCCTCGCAGCTTGCGCGATGGTAGCCAATTGGGGTGTTTCAATACCGCAAGCGGTATGGATTGCATGCAATTTGAAGAAAGCAATGCCAGAACGTCTTGACCTTGTTTCAATACCGCAAGCGGTATGGATTGCATGCAATTGGGTACTTGGAAATGGAGGGGAATTGCTCCCTCGTTTCAATACCGCAAGCGGTATGGATTGCATGCAATGTTGAGGAGTTCTTCAAGAGATTTCAGAAAGCACCTAGTTTCAATACCGCAAGCGGTATGGATTGCATGCAATACCGTCCCTCACAGCCCTTGGGACAGCTGAACCCAGAAGCGGGTTTTCTAAACGGATCGCTCTTTTTGGCAAATCGCCGCAACCCCGCGGGATTTTTTTGTCGCCAAAATCGGCTGAAAACGTCCGCAAACCCTGTGATACCAAGGAAACTTTTGTCCACGGGAAAAATCTAAAACTCATGGCATTTTCCCCGAAATCCTTCCCTTCACTGTAACAAAGTATAGCATAGAAATATGTCCGCTGTCAACCGTGTACAACTGCATACATGACCATGCTCTTTGCGTACGAAAGGGCTGCCGCACACGATTCAATGTGCGGCAGCCCTTTCTTGTTCAGCGTGCGAAGTCGAGTGCGCTCTTCAAGATCACGCGATCCTTGAAGCGCGTGTCGCTCCTGTCGCCGATGCGCATCATGGCGGTCTTTTCCTGCCACTTGGGAAGGCTCGTCTTGTTCCAGTCGAGCAGACAGCGAAG
Organism: Selenomonas sp. CM52; assembly: GCF_000292955.1. NCBI lineage: Bacteria > Bacillati > Bacillota > Negativicutes > Selenomonadales > Selenomonadaceae > Selenomonas > Selenomonas sp. CM52. Next base: position 118,559 of record NZ_ALNM01000020.1, on the reverse strand, counting down.
CTCCTTCATGCTCTTTTCGAAGGCTTCTTTCCCTTCGCCCAGATGCTCTTCGCGCCACCGGCGGAAGGCGGAGAGGCATTCTTCGCCTGTACTCTCTTCTAGGCTTTCGCGCCATGCGCCGTCCGTGAAGAGTCCCGCGAACTGTTCTTTGGTGTCTTCGAGCAGGAGACGCGCCTTGAGGCGCACCGAGCCGAGGCCGAGGGATTTTCCCTGCCCAATCTTGAAGCAGATGTCCTCGCCGTCCGCGCCGAGAGAGAAGACTTCGAGCAGAGCGCCGAGTTCTTCGGGGCGCAGGTTCTTAAAGCGGATAGAGCCGGAAAAATGTGCGCCGGCGGCGATCGGACGGATTTCCTGCGTGCCCTTGACGACCTTGTCACGCTCGGGGTCGAGCCGCCATGAGTCGGCGCTCGCCTTCTGATGCCAGTAGAGCTTGTAGCCGCGGATCGGCGCATCACTGTCCCAGTGCTGCGGCTCTTTTCCTGTCTGCTTCAGATAGAGCTGGAAGGATGTGGGGTTCGGCGTCATCAGCGGATGGGAGCGCGACGGCGCGAGCTGATTGGCCGTGCCTTGGAGCACGGCGTCTTCGAAGATGACGCGCCCCGCCCAAAGCGCCTTGCAGCCGAAGATGGCGTCGGCGAAGTCGATCGTATCCTTTTGAAGCGCCGCAGGCACATGGTTGGCGATGGATTTCTCGTAGGGGATGCGGTAGTAGCGCCCGTGACCAAAGTGCTGCACGACGCCGTCTTCCGCCATGTAGAAGCATGGGGCGCAGAAGCTGATTTCGGCATCGTGCGTGAAGCCCGCCGCTTCCCTGCGCTTGAGTCCGTTGGCGAGGAGGTCGAAGCGTCCGCGGCTCTTGTCCTCGCGGTAGCCTTTGAGGACGCTTTCGGGCACGGGCAGGCGGCGCTCCTTGCTCCAATCTGCCTTGCTTATGCGGAAGTAGATGTACTTCTTCTGCGGCGAGCGTCCCGTGATGACGTCGGCGCTCTGCTCCTTGTGATGCCAGCGAATCTCGGCGCGGTTCTGCTCTTCGCCGCGCGGAATCTTCAGGCTCTCCTTGTCGGCGGGGCAAACGTAGTATTTACCCTGCACGGCGATGAGGAATCCCGCATTCGCCTTGGAAACGGATTTTGCGACCTCGATGGTCTTGCCGTCATCGGTCGTTTTCGAGACGGTGATGTTTTCCACCATGCGCTCCTTGTAGTAGTCGCGGAAGCTGGCGAGGCTGTCGGCGAGCGCGCGCGAGTACAGGTGGCGCTCGGTGAATTCCGCGCCCGGGCGCATCGCGCCGCCCGATACCATGCGCACCATGTGCTTGATGAAGCCGCGCAGCGTGCTGCCCGGCACGATCGGCTCGCCCGTCGGCGAGAAGAATTCGTTCGTATCGCCGCTGCTGCCGCTGCCGATGAAGAGCGGGGTCAGCGTCTCAAGGGAAAGCTCGATGCGTCCGCTCTTCGCGCCTTCCTCGCATACATATTTGCGGTAGAGGCGAAGGCGCTCCTTCTCCTCCATCTTGTGCCAGTCGAGTCCTTGGTCGAGCGGCGCGGGCACGATGGCTTCGGGCAGCGACACGAAATTGTAGGGTGCGCTCGCAGGCTCCGTCGTCTTGGGGCGCGGCGATGCGCCGCCGCCCTGTCCGCGATAACCGCCCTGTCCGCGATAACCGCCCTGCCCGCCGTAGCCGCCTTGCCCGCGATAGCCGCCGCCCTGCCCGCCGTAGCCGCGCCCGCCACGGCTGCTGCCTTGGTTTCCGCGTCCGCCGCCATAGCCGCCGCGTCTTTCGCCGCCACGTCTCGGGCGGCGGCTTTCCGCCTTCTCATAGGCGGCGCCCCAGTCCTTCTTTTCCTCTTTTTCCTCTGGGACATCCCTGCCGAATCCTTTGGCAAGTTTTTCTCTCCAATCGTCTGCCATCGTTATCCCTCCTCCAGCGGAACGACCGTCTTGTAGCGCATATCCTCGTAGCCCGCCTGCTGCGTCTCGGGGTCGTAGCCAATGTAGCAGCGCGTGACGAGAGCGAAGCGCTCCCCCTCTTCTTCGGCGGGAACGGTCAGAGAGAGGCCGCGCCCCGCATCGGCGAGCGTCACATAGCCGTCCGCGCACGCCGTGCGCTCGCCCCAGAGCGGCGCGGCGCTGTCGACGACTTCCGTGCCGTCGCCGTCCTTGTCAAAGATGTAGCGGCCGCGGAACTTGCCGCGCTTTTTCACAAGATGCAGTTCCTCCGTCTCGTTGAAGGCGCGCATTTCCCCGATGAGCGAGGCGTCGAGTGCGCCGTCGTCGACGAGATGGATCGCGCCCGCCTGCCAACGCCCCCAGACGATGCGGTGGAATTGCCAGACGATGAGAAGCGCGTCTTCCTTCATGTGCGTTCTGAGCGCTTCTTCGAGCGCCTGCTCGGAAAGGTCGACGCAAAGTCCCGCCGTCTTTTCGGAGGAGAGGCCGACGATCTTGAGCGGAGCGCTGAAATCCGTGTTCTTCATGCTTCTTTCGCCTCCTCTTCCATGTCGCGCAGAGCTTTGGCGAAGGCTTCGAGCTTTTCTGCAGCTGCTTTTTCCACCGCGCCCGCCGCGCCGATTTCAAGGACTTCATCATCGAACGAGACGGTCGCCGCTATGCCTTCCAAGAGTCCGCGCCCGACGGAGCTTTCGCCGCCGAGGGGGATCGCGCCCTGCCAGAGGTCGCGCAGCAGGTAGAGGGCGAGTCCCGCCTCCCACGGCGCATAGTTCTCGATTTCGTAGTGCAGACGGAGCGTCGCCTCGCCCGGCTTCTCCTGCCAGACAGGTTCATCGGTGAAGAGGACGCTGTCGACCGTGCCGCCCGTGAAGCAGTCGAGGCGGTTTCGCGCGTGCGCTTGAGGCTTGACGCCCTTTCGGAAGTAGGCCTCGTCGACGAGGAAGCGGCTCTTCTGCCGCCGCGCGTCCGTGCTGCAGCCCATGAGTCCGTCGAGCGCGGCGGCGGGCTTCTTGAGAATCGTCAGGATTTCCAGGGCGCGGTGGCGAAGAGCGCCCTTGATGCTCGTGCCCGGAATGAGGAAATCCGCGCCGCTCTTCTTCTGCTGCGACTTGACCTTGCGTTCTGCCGCTTTTTCATCGACGTCGTTCTCGCGCACGATGAGCGAGCGGCGGATGGCGAAGGCGGCGTCGACGGAGAAGACGCCCGCACGCTTTTTTCCCGCCGCTTTGCTGCCGTGGGCGATGCATTTGGCGTCCTCGCGGAAGAGCCAGCGGCGCACGTCGTCGAAGTCGCTGAAATCGTAGGTGGAAATGCGGACGTCCGCCGCCGAGACCTTACCGAATCCCTTGGCGGTCAATGCACCGAGGCGCACGCCTGCGGCGAGGCGGTCGGCGAGCGTCTGCACCGCTTCTTCCAGCCCCTTTTCCGCATGGGCGCGGCGCACGGTGACGGTCATGCGCAGCCGTCCCTTCGCGCCGCGCTCGACGGCTTCGTAGTTGTACTTGCGCCCTGCAAGACTCGTGCGTGCGAAGTCCGCGATTCCCACACCGTCGCGCACGACGATGGCGGCGTCTTCGAGGAGCACGTCCTCGACGTCGATGGCGCTCTGTGCGCCGCCTGCCTTCTCGCCGCGCTCTGCCGAGCCGAAGAGGAGCGCCGCCTCTTCATCTTCGAGCAGCGTGCGCAGCACGCCCGCGAGCGATGTGCCGGGAATGAAGGGACGCTCCTTTTTATCTTTCAAAACCTGCATGTCGGTTTCCTGCCGGGCCTCGCGAGCCGTCAGCCCCGTGCCGATGAGCAGCGGGGAGTCGAGCGAGAGCGTGCCTTCGAGGAGGATCTTCTTCGTGATGCACGCCATCTGGCCGTTTGCCAAAACGCTTGCTTCTGCCATCAGTCAGCCACCTCCTTTCGCTGCTGCACGGCTCTCTTTCGCGCGTGGCGGAAGAACCAGAGCCAGTAATCGTAGAAGATTTCCCCATCGTCCTTCAGCGTGGGACGCGAAAAGCCTGCATCTTCGGCAAGCTCTTGCGGCACTTCCGCCGAAAGGTCAAGCGAAGCGTAGGGAGAAAGTTCAGGACGCTCGCCTCGGAGGATGTCGCGCAGCTCCGCCGCGCCGAGCTTCACGCCTTCGAGATGGCGGGCGAGCGGCGTGCGCTTTGCGCCGACCTCGGCGGCGAACTTCGCGCGAAAACGCGCCGGTGCGCCTTCGAGGTTTTCGCGCGGCCCGAGCATCGCTTCAAGACGCGCGAAAGCGTGGGTCATGCCCGCGAGCTTTCCCGTGAGGGCAGCGGCGTCCTTGTACGCCGCGAGGCGCACGCTTTGAGCGATGCGCCGGCGCAGGACGGCGCGGACGATGGCGCGCGCGCGTTCGCTCTTGACGGGGCGGCGCTCGGGTCTTTCCTGCGTCGCTTCAAAGAGCGTCGGCGCGTCGACCGTCCACAGGGCGAGCCTGCCGAAGCCCTCCTCCGTGCGAGAGCCTGCGCCCTCGGCGAGGAGAGCGGCGAGAGCCGCCGCGTCGCGGCTCGTCCACAGCGAAGCCTTCTTCAACTCGAAGATGGAGCCTGCGTCCAGCCCGAACTGCGTGGGACGGCGCATGTTCCAGACGCCGACGAAGTTCGACGCCGAGGCGGAAGCCGCGAAGATGCGCCCGAGGGAGAAGTCGTCGGATTCGGCGCTTTCTTTGAGCGGTGCGAGGAATTCCTCATCAAGCACCTCGCGTGCGTTCCTCGAAAATGCGGCGTCCGAGAGGAGCGGCGTCGCGAGGCGCAGGCGCAGAGTGCTCGAAAGGAGCGATTGGTCAAGGGGTTCGAGCGGTGCGGGCGCATCGAGCGCGATGCGGCACAGTCCATACTGCGTGGAGCGCGACTTGCCGATCCGGCTGAGAAAAGCGCCGTCCTCGCAGTCGATGCTCGTCAAGAGCTCTTGGATGTCCGCCGCTTCGCCGACGATTTCGCCGCAGAACGCCTGCCCCGGAAGCAGCGACTCGTAGCTGTAGATGCCGCCCTCCGTGCTCTTTCCCGCGAGACGTTCGCCGTCCTCGTCGCGGCTCATGTGGAGCGAGATGTTCTTCGCCGTCTCCACGCGCTCGATCGCCGCGCCGCGCACGATGCCGCAGCCCTTGAGCGGCTTGTAGCCCTTGAGTGCCGTGCCGTCCGATGCTGAGAGGTCGGCGAGGGCGGAGGAAAGCTTGTCCTTTTGCAGCGAGAGCGGCAGGCGCATGGCGCTTTCGCCGCCTTTCGACGGATAGGCGGCGGAGAATTTCAGCGCCCCCGTGAAAAGGCGGCGGAAGGCCTCGGACTCGTGGGCGGCTCTGCCGAGGTTCTGCGCCTCGATGAAGCGCGCGGCGATCATGCCGCGCACGATCGCGCCGCTGATGGCGTCGCCCGATTCCGTCAGGATCGCGCCTTGGCTGCCCGCCGTGAGGACGAGCGGGGAAAGCGCCTCGATCGTCAAGGGGATTTTCCGCATCTCTTTCAATCAGCCCACATCCTTTCCGAGCGCTGCCAAGAGAAGTTCCTCGCCGCCCGAAAGCGTGCAGCGGATCTTGCCGAAGCCGCGGTTGCGCTTGAGCCCCGACGTGCGCAGGTTGGCGCAGGCGAGCGCGAGCGCTTCAGCGTGGCGTGCCTCGCCGCCCGTCAGCGTGATCTCGCCGCAGAAGACGAGGTCGTCGGCGAGCGCGGCCTGCATGTTGTGCAGCGAATTGTCGCGAGCCGTGCCGCTCTCCTTGTCGATCTCCGTCTGGAAGCGCACGGTGGTGTACTCTTCGAGGACGTCGAGCGGCGAGAGCGCCGCCTCGTAACGTGCCATCAGATAGGCGAGATCCGCGCTCAGTTCCCCGTAGCCCTCGGGATGAAGATCGTGCAGCGAGAGGCGCACGAGAGAGTCTTGACCTTCGCCGTGGCGGAAAAGCTCCGCGACCGTCCGGCGCGTGAGGAAGCTGCGCCCCGAAAGCTCCGCCATCTCCGCGACTTCGACGGCACTCTCATAGAGAAGCCCGCGAAGCCGCTTGGCCGGGAAGAGCGGGATGCCGTACCTGTCATGCACGATGGTGGAGTCGAGCGTCACGTCCGCCTTGCCCGAGGTCAGGGCGAGCGGCGAGAGCGCTTCGATGCGCAGGGTGTAGCGAGCCATCATGACGCCTCCTTTCCATCATGCGCGCTCTTTGGCGGCAAAAATTCCGACAGCTCGATCGCCTCGACAAACGGCGTTCGCATACGGCCGCTGTGCTCCTGCCAAAGATGCGCGGCGTAGGCCTCCCAACCCGCAGGCTGCGGCAGAGCGTAGCCGTCGTGGCGAATCTGCTCGAGGTATTTTCCCGCCTCATGCTCTCCGTGCTGCAGGACGGCGCGCAGATCCTTGAGCTTGCTGCTCGGCAGGCTCTTCGAGAGGCCTTCGGCGAGCTCGCGCAGTCGGGCGAAAGCATAGTGAGATTCGCCGTCGATGCGGTACGGGCCGAAGTGCAGGCTGCCGAGCGCCGCGCGGTACTCTTGGCGACGGATCTCAGCGAGCGTCGGCGCCTGCTCGCCGTGCAGTCGCAGGAAGTCGAGCCAGCAGCTCGCCTCCTCGCGCAGGCCTTCACGTTCGTTCGCAAGCTTTCTCATGCGCCCTTTCGCCGAGTCGCAAAGCTGCTCGGCGATCTCGTAGCCGCGGAAGAAGGGATAGGCGGTCGGCAGGATCGCGACGCCCGCGCATGTATCGACGCCCTTTTCCAGCAGCGACTTCATGATGAACGCCGTGCAGTCGAAGGCGACCTTCGCCGCGCAGATGAAGGTCATGTCGTCGCCGCCGAGGATCAGCGGGCGCACGGGCAGATAGCGGCGCTTTTCGTCATCCTTCCTCTGCGCGAGGAAGGGGAAGCTGTCCTCTTTCATGGAGAGGACAAGCTCGGCAAAGGCGCGGGTCGTCGCCGTGCAGATCTCCTGCGACTTATTCTTGTAGTCGGAAAGCGTCGCGAGATCGGCGAACTTCTTGCCCATGTTGTTGCCGTCGATGTGAACGACGGCGATGTAATTTTCTGTCTCCTTCTGCCCGAGCTTGTCCAATTCGCTTGGAAACACCGCGTTTTCCATGAAGCGCGATTTCTCCTCGTCCGTGAGGACGCCCGTGAGCTTCTCCAAAAGAGCCTGCTCCGCTCTGGCCGCCCGCAGTGCGCCGCCCTCAGGACGCGGCGTCGCGACGCGCAGCTTCGCGGCCTCGCTCTCTGCAATATAGCGCTTGCGGCTCGCATCGTAGGAGGTCGCCGTCTCGTCCGTGCCGTCGGCGGCGAGCGTCAGACCCGTGTAGGGAATCGTCGTCCGAGGAAATGCGGTGTTCTGCTGCTCTTTGAGCTTCAAGACGAGCGCGGTGCGATTCGCCGTCTTGGACAGCCAACTGCCGTCGGATGCGAGATCGACCGTACCGATGGCGGCTCCCGTCTGCAGTCCCGGGCAGCGCACGAGAAGCTCCTTCGAGAAGCGGCGCACGATCTCCGCCGCCGCCTCGCCTGCATCGGCTCGCAGCAGAATCATCGCGTTGCCGCCGCCGATGTAGGCGACACGCGCCTTCTGCGGCATCGCCGTCCAGTCGGGCGAGGCGACCTCGCGCCAAGTCGCATCGTCCAGCTCCGCCGTGCCGCATACCTCGCGGATGACGGGAAGCAGCACATCGTCAAAGATGCGGTCGACGAGATAGGAAGCGCCAATCTGCGTCTTGAGACGGCTGCTGGAAAAGATGTACTTCTGAATCGAGCGTGTGTCGAAAAGCAGTGCTTTCAGCTCCATCAAAAAGCCTCCTTTGCGTAATTTATTCACTTTTAATATTCGTGCAATTGAGGAAGATTCCTGCCGGAATGAGAAGAAATATTTCTCTAGTGATAGAAAGCACGATGGAGATGAAGAGGCTAGAGCGGATGGACGACAGGAAGGAAGACAGGAAGGCTTGACCGCCTCCATCCGCAACGTGATGCACAGCATGAATTTTTCCGTTTGTCTTCTACCCGCATAGCGGGTGGTTTATTGTGTCGCATACTGTACATGCAACACTGGGTCACGACCCATAACAAAAGAAGCCCTGCGGCTCTGCCGCAGGGCTTCTTTTCATGCTCTTAGGGATTTTCTGCACAAACCTGTCCTTTTTCAACACCGCAAGCGGTATGGATTGCGTGCAATTTTGCAACGCAGGACACATCTCGTATGTGGAATTCGAGTTTCAATACCGCAAGCGGTATGGATTGCATGCAATAAGATTGATTCCGTTTCTGAGGACAAACTCAGAAAGTTTCAATACCGCAAGCGGTATGGATTGCATGCAATACCAGAGTTTGGGATGTTGAGGCTCTTGCAAAAGAGTTTCAATACTGCAAGCGGTATGGATTGCATGCAATTGGTACGAGGATGAGTGTGACTTGCTCGAACGAGAGTTTCAATACCGCAAGCGGTATGGATTGCATGCAATGGCAAAGAATAATACGAGGAAAACTGTTTACATTGTTTCAATACCGCAAGCGGTATGGATTGCATGCAATGAAAAAGCATACAAATTCTCTCCTTGTTTTCCATCGTTTCAATACCGCAAGCGGTATGGATTGCATGCAATAACATTGACGAGGTTGCTGTTGAGAAGGTAGAGTCTGCGGTTTCAATACCGCAAGCGGTATGGATTGCATGCAATAAGCCTATCGTGGATGCTTCGAACAAATTCGCTTGAGTTTCAATACCGCAAGCGGTATGGATTGCATGCAATTCCCAGCCCTAAAGGGCGGGGCGTTGTGGCGCATTGGGGTTTCAATACCGCAAGCGGTATGGATTGCATGCAATACCGTCCCTCACAGCCCTTGGGACAGCTGAACCCAGAAGCGGGTTTTCTAAACGGATCGCTCTTTTGGCAAATCGCCGCAACCTCGCGGGATTTTTTTGTCGCCAAAATCGGCTGAAAACGTCCGCAAACCCTGTAATATCAAGGAAACTTTTGTCCACGGGAAAAATCTAAAACTCATGGCATTTTCCCCGAAATCTCTTCCTTCACTGTAACAGAGTATAGCATAGAAACGCATTGCTGTCAACCGTGTGCGTGACACCGTGCGCGAAAGGCACGTCCCCCAGCAAAACGGGGCTGTGCATGATTGGCGCAGCAGGCGAACCGGGTCATTCTTTGGAATCTGCATTTCAAAATTTAGAGGCAGGCAAGGTTGATAAGTTTTCGCTCCATGCGGTATAATCTGGTTGTAAGATTCGGTTTTTTAGCATAAGTCTATTTTGCACTCGCCTCCCCCCTTTTGCTAGGGCGGAAGCTTTTTTGTGCATGAAAAAGCTGTCGCACATGATTTATGTGCGACAGCCCCTTGTTATTTAGAGACGTGCTATTTCACATCCCCTTTTCCTGTATCATTTTGCATCCGCACTCTTTTCGCGCGGCTTGTCGATCCAGTCCGTGACGGGAAAGAGCGTCGAGGAAAAGTTCGCCTCGTCCATCAAGCGGTCAAGCTCGAAGAGCGCGAGGATGCGCGCCGTGCCGCTTCTCGTGTACTCGCCGTTGTAGCTGCGCGAAGCAGGCAGGTCGATGACGAGATCGCGCGCGCGGTCGTAGCCGATGAGCTGCAGGCTGACGTAGCTGTGCAGGATGAGATCGCCCTTCCAGTTGCGATAGGAGGACTCCCCGTAATTTGTGACGACGAAACCCGCGATGTAGTCGGCATCCGTCGCCTTCGCGGCTTCGCGCACACGCTCCTCAAGCTTTCCCTTGCCGTCGTAGATGATCTTCATCGCCTGCTGCACGCCGGCGTCGTCTGCATAGACCACGGCGCGCAGCGTCTCATTGAGCGGCACATGAAAGTCGCGCACGAAGCGCGACTTCATCTCCTCGATGATCTCGGGCGGCATCGAGCGCGGCACGACGGGACGCAGCAGCACGATATGACGCTGGCCGACCGGCGCGGAAAGCATCTCCTTTCCGAACGCCGCCTTTGGGTCGGCCGCGCTTTCCGCTGAAGATTTTGCGTCAGACCCCTTTTCGGCGGCTGCAGCCTTGGCAGCCGCATTCTCACTGGCTGCGACCTTGACGGCAGAAGCTGCCGCACTCTCTGCTGCATTTGCAGGCAAAGGAAGAACCGCCGTGAGAAGGGCGAAAAGAAGAACGCGCGTCAGAATCCTTGCAAGACCGTGCCGCATGGCATTCTCCTTAGTTCTTCGATGAGGAATGCTCGCCTTCGGATGCCGCGACGACGACGGCGACAGCGCCATCGCCCGTGACGTTGAGGCATGTGCGGATCATGTCGAGGATGCGGTCGATGCCGGCGACGAGGGCAAGGCCTTCAAACGGCAGCTGCGCCGCCTGCAGAACCATCGCGAGCATGATGAGGCCCGCGCCCGGCACGCCTGCCGTACCGATGGAAGCGAGCGTACCCGTGAGGACGATCATCGCCATCTGCTGGAACGTGAGATCGATGCCGAAGACGTTCGCGATGAAGAGCGAGCACACGCCCATGTAGAGCGCCGTGCCGTCCATGTTGATCGTCGCGCCCAGAGGCAGGACGAAGGACGAGATCTTGCGCGAGACGCCGAGCTTCTCCTCGCAGTTCTTCATGTTGACCGGCAGCGTGCCCGAACTCGAACACGTCGTGAAGGCGAGCATCATCGCTTCCGACATGCCGCGGAAGAACTTCACGGGACTCATCTTGCCGAAGACGGAAGCCATCGTCGAGTAGACGAGAACCGCGTGGATGACGCTGCCGATGAAGGAGCAGACGATGACGGAAAGGAGCGGCAGCAACACCTTCGGCCCGTTCTTTGCGACGACGGGCAAAAGGAGCGCGAAGACGCCGTACGGCGCGAACGACATAATCATGCCGATCGCCTTGTAGCAAACCTCGGCGCAGGCGTCAAAGAAGTGGATGAGCTTCTCGCCGCGTTCGCCGCCGACCTGCGTGATGGAAACGCCAACGAAGAGCGCGAAGATGATGACGGGCAGGATGTCGCCCTTCGCCATCGACGCGACGGGATTCGTCGGGATCATGTTGACGAAGACCTGCATGATGGACGGCGCTTCCTTCACCTCGGGCGCCGTGCCGCTCATCTCAAGCCCTACGCCCGGATGAATGACGCCCGCGACGGCGAAACCGATGACGATGGCGACCGCCGTCGTAAAGAGGTAAATGCCGACGGTCTTGGCGCTGATGCGCCCGAGCGTCTTCGTGTCGCCGAGGCTCGTGACGCCGACAATCAGCGACGAGAAGACGACGGGCACGATCATCATCTTGATGAGGTTGATGAAGATCGTGCCGATCGGCGCGATCCACCAGTTGATGAAGCCGATGTACTCTTCTCCCACGGCAAGTCCGACGACGACCGCGAGGATGAGCGAGATGAAAATGCGTACAGAAAGATTCAAGGTTTCCACACCCTTTCATAAAATATAGATATTAGGAGCAATTCCTCCAAGAGGGTTTCTCTTGGAAAAGCGCGGAACTGTCTTATGTCCACTTCATTATAGCAAATTCTCCCGCTTGCGTCTAATCGACCGAGAATACCATCGTGCCGCGCCTTGCAGGGCAAACCGCCTAGCTTGGAGGCGTCTCAGGACGGTGACTCTTTCTCTCAGGCGATATTTACGCCCGTGACGCCCTCGATGCGGCTGACGGCTTCGGCGAGCGCGACGCCCTTGATCTTCGCGTGGTTGAAAAGCTCGAATTCCAGCACAAGAGCATGGTCACTGTCATGCGAGCGCATCGTCTTGACCGTATGCACGGTGAGGCTCATATCCTCCAGGCACTCGTTGATGTGTACGATCTGGCCGGGCAGGTCGCGTGTGAAGACCGTCAAGAGGATGTGGTTATCGTGCAGCACCCACTCGTCGATGCGCGAAAGCGCGCCGAGCGTCACGAAGACGAGTCCCGTCGCCAAAAGAGCCGCCGTGTAGTAGCCGCCGCCGACGGCGAGGCCGACGCCCGCGACGACCCAGAGGCAGGCGGCCGTCGTCAGGCCCGTGACCGTCAGCCCCTCCTTCATGATCGCACCCGCACCCAAGAAGCCGATGCCGGAGACGACCTGCGCCGCAAGGCGTGCGGGATCGGCGTTCGTCCTGCCCTCGACGCTCTGGTAGATCGCCGTCGAGATGAGCATGACGAGGCACGAGCCGAGGCACACGAGCATGTTCGTGCGAAGCCCCGCCGACTTGCGGCGCGACTGCCTCTCATAGCCGATGACGCCGCCGAGAACACACGAGAGCGTCAGCCGCAAGAGTATTTCCCATTCGGATACCATAGGGCCTCCTTCCAAGATGGATGTGCTTAGGGAAGCGCTGATAAAATGAAGTCGCCAGATGTGCGAAGATGGGGGGGCTGAATTTATCAGTGGTTCCCTAGAACTTATCCCCAGATTTGTCCACTTTGTGCATAAACCCTGTGGAAAAGTCGCTGATTTCGCAAGAAAAATCAACCATCAGCCGCTCTGTACAGAACTTATCCACAGGATTGTGGACAGTGTGGATAATGAATCAGGCGCAAGATATGTCCGTGCCGTTTGGAAAAACGGCCGCCTTCCCGTGTACAATCCCGCCGTCTTTTTCTATAAACGTGTATCAGATGATACCGATGAAATGTTGCACGATGAGCGAGACGACGGCGACGGCGATCCAGCAGAAAAGCCCGAGCGTGATGGGGCGCACACCGTTCTTTAAGAGCGCGGCGAAGTCCGTGTTGAGACCGATGGCGCTCATGGCGAGCACGATGGCGAACTTGCCCGCTTCCCCGAGGAAGTGCGAGAGCGCTTCGGGCAGGATGCCCGTCGTATTGACGATGGAAGCGACGACAAACCACAGGATGAACATGGGGAAGATGCGCTTGAGGCTGAATCCCTTTCCCTCCGCCTTGGAATCGCGTGCCGCGAAGAGCGCGAAGGCAAGGCACACGGGCACGATGCACAGCGCACGCGTGAGCTTGACGATCGTCGCATAACTGCCTGCCTCGTGGCTGTAGGAATAGCCGGCCGCAACGACGGACGAGGTATCATTGATCGCCGTGCCCGCCCACATGCCGAAGCCGAGGTCACTCATGCCCATGAAGTGCCCGAGGAAAGGGAAGATGAAGACGGCGATGACGTTAAAGAGAAAGATCGTCGAGATCGAAAAGACGATATCCTTGTCCTTCGCGCCGATGACGGGCGCGACTGCCGCGATGGCCGAGCCGCCGCAGATTGCCGTACCCGCGCCGATGAGCGTCCGCGCATCACCCTCGACGCCCAAGAGCCTGCCCGCGCCCCAGGCGACGAGGAATGCCGTCGCGAGCGTCGACGCCATGACGGCGAGTGACTGCGAGCCGACCGACAGAACATGGTAGAGGTTCATCTCGAAGCCCAAGAGGATGATCGCATACTGCAGGATCTTCTTGCCCGTGAAGCTGATGCCCGCCTCGAAGTTCTTCGGACGCGCAAGGCGCGCGAAGCACATGCCGAGGAGGATGCCGAAGACAGGCCCGCCGATGATGGGGAAGAACTTCCCGAGAACGTATGCGGGGACGGCGAAGAGCAGAGCGTAGGCAATGCCTCGCAAATACTCGCTTTTCATGATGGAAAAACATCTCCTTTGACTGGGAAAACCAAGCGGTCAAGCCGAAGGCAAGACCGTGCAGCTTGCAAAAGTCGCCGCATGATTCGAAAAATGCGGCATCTCCTTTAGTGTACTATGAAAGTCCAAGAAGTCAAGCCCAAGGACGACTTATGTCGCAAGATATTCTCAATAAAACTTCTCATCGCAGTTTTGTAGAAAAATGTGCAAAAATATATTATGAAATGCAGAAAAACGTACGAAAAGGGCTTGTGGAATACAGAAAAACGTGCAAGAATACAGTTATATTATGAAGAAAATCGTGATGCTTGTCCTGCATGAAGTCCTGCTCCCTTTGGGGGCTTGCCTTTCCCGTGGCAGGACAACGAAATCGAACGAGGAAGGAGGCGTTCCGCATGAAGCGCAATGCCATGGCCGCCTTGCAGCAGTGGAAAGACAGCAAGCATCGCAAGCCGCTCGTCTTGCGGGGAGCGCGGCAGGTCGGCAAGACCTGGCTCATGAAAGAATTCGGCAGGACCGCATATGAAGACTTCGTCTATTTCAACTTCGACGAGGACGAGGCGCTCAAGTCCATCTTTGAAACAAACAAAGACCCGCATCGCATCGTCGAACTGCTCTCTCTGATTGTGAACAGGAAAATCGAGCCGGAAAAGACCCTGCTGATTCTCGATGAAATTCAAGAATGCCCATCAGCGCTGAACGCACTCAAATACTTCAAGGAAAAAGCGAGCGACTATGCGACCATCGCGGCGGGCAGCCTGCTCGGGACGCTCCTTGCCCAGCCGAAGTCGTATCCCGTCGGCATGGTCAATCTGCTCGATCTCGGGCCTTTGACCTTCGATGAATTTCTTGCCGCGACGAATCCGGCGCTTTACGCTTATTACGCGGGCATACAAAAAGGGCAGCCGATTGAGGAAATCTTCCACAACCGTCTGCTCGAGGCCTGCGACCATTATCTGATCATCGGCGGCATGCCCGAATGCGTCGCGTCCTGGCAGGAAGCGAAGGATCCCTTGCAGATCGCACGCATCCAGCATGAACTCGTCGAGATTTACGAAAACGATTTTTCCAAGCATAACGGCAAGGTCAACAGTGCGCGCATCCTCTTGGTCTTCCGAAGCATCGTTTCCCAGCTCGCCAAGACGAACGAGAAGTTCATGTACGGCGCCGTGCGCACGGGCGGCAGGGCGCGTGATTTTGAGGAGGCCATCGAATGGCTCGTTTCGGCAGGAATTCTCAGCCGCGTCTGCAATGTTTCCAAGATGGAGCATCCCCTCGCGACTTTCGACCGGCTCGACCAATTCAAGCTCTTCCTCTTCGATACGGGGCTGCTGAAGCACATGGCGGGCGTCGACAACGGTGCGATTCTCCTCAAAAGCGACTTCCAATTCAAAGGGCCGCTGACAGAGAACTACGTCCTGCAGCAGCTTCGCAGTCAATTCCCGCTCGCGCCGCGCTATTACGCCAACAAGAACAGCGAGATCGACTTCGTGCTGCAAAACGGCATGGAGATCGTGCCCGTGGAAGTCAAGGGCGGAAAGCGCAAGGCGGCGCCGTCGTTCAAACGCTATATCGCCACCCGAGCGCCGCAGTGTGCACTGCGCTTTTCCCGGCTCGGCTATCAAAAGGACGGCGCCATCACGAACCTACCCCTCTATCTTGCAGCAAGGGCAAAAGACTTTTTATAATTACGGAATCTCATAGCGGCGAAAGCGCGCGGCTTCTTCTTCGCTCAGACGGACGCGGACGCGCGTGCCGCGCTCGTCGTAGTCCGTCTGAAGCACCCGCCCCGCCTCGTGCAGGCGCGTGACGGCTGCGTTCTCCGTAAACGGGATGTGAAGCGTAAGCTCGACCTCGCCCGTGCGGAAGCATGAGGCGATCTTTTCCTGCAGGTCGGCAAGCCCCGCGCCCGTCCTCGCAGAGATGGCGCAGCCCTCGCGGCCGCGCAGGAGGCGCAGGACGGCGGGCGGTAAAGGCGCTTCTTCCAAGGACGGAATCTCTCCTCTGGAAAATCCGTCCGCCGCATCACCCCCCGCTGCCTCGTGCCTCGCATCGTCTGCCTGATCGACATGCGCCGCTGCGTCGCCTCCGCCCGTGCCGCCTGCGCCGTTCGTCAGGCGATCGAGCTTGTTCAGCACATAGAGCATGGGCTTTTCGGCGACGCCAAGTTCCTTAAGAACCTCAGTGACAGCCTCGATCTGGAACTCGGCAGCCTCGTTCGACACATCGACGACATGCAGCAGAAGGTCGGCCTCGACGACCTCCTCGAGCGTTGCGTGAAAGGCCTGCACGAGCGTATGCGGCAGCTTCTGAATGAAGCCCACGGTATCGGTCACGAGGATTTCGCGGCCATCCGCGAGCCGAAGAGATCGCGTCGTCGGGTCGAGCGTCGCAAAGAGCTTGTCCTCGGCAAAGACATCTGCGCCCGTCAAGGCGTTCAAGAGCGTCGACTTGCCGGCATTCGTATAGCCGACGAGGGCGGCGACGGGGATGCGCGCGGCGCGGCGGCGCTCGCGATGCAGCAATCGCTCCTTCTTGAGCCGCACGATCTCGCCCTCGATGTCATGGATGCGCCGACGGATGCGACGACGGTCTACTTCGAGCTTCGTCTCGCCGGGGCCGCGTGTGCCGATGCCGCCGCCGAGCCTTGAGAGCACGAGTCCCTGTCCCAAGATGCGCGGCAAGCTGTACTTCATCTGCGCCAGCTCGACCTGCAGCTTGCCCGCCGCCGTGCGCGCTCTCTGCGCGAAGATGTCGAGGATCAGCGCCGTGCGGTCGAGGATCTTCACGCCGAGCGCCATTTCGAGATTCCTCTGCTGCGACGGCGTAAGCTCATCGTCGAAAATGACGAGCGTCGCACGCTCGTTCTGGATGAACATCGCCATCTCCTCGACCTTGCCGCGTCCCAAAAAGAGCGCCGTATCGGGCTTCGCCTTCTTCTGGATGAACGTGCCGACGACGGTCGCGCCCGCCGTGCGTGCAAGCTCCGCCAGCTCGGCGAGCGAATCCTCCGTCGTCCACTGAGCGCAGGTCATGGGCGCATCGATCCCAGCGAGCACGGCGCGTTCCTCCTCATCGTCCGTCGCCTGCGTACGCTCCCTAGAAAGACGCTTGTTGATGCTCTGGATGAGCGGCGTCAGGCGGATGCGGTTCAGATGATCGGCACGCACGGGGCCGAAAAGCTGCACTTCGAGCGTTCCGTCCTCTTCCTTCTCGCCCGTGAAGAAGCCGAGGCAGCCGACGCTCTCGCCCGCGAGCCGCCCGATGGCCGCCATCGCGTCGAAGCGCAGGCGGCGAAGCGACGAGATGTCGGGCTCGCTGAGCTCCGTATCGCCGCTCGGATGCGTATGGATGCAGCGCACGCCCGAAAGACGCACCTCCGAGCGGGCATCGACGGCGGGCAGATCGACCGTCCACGTGCTGCCGACGGAAATTTCGATGATGCGCCCCTTGCGGTCGACGTAGACGGCGACTTCGCGCCCGATTTCCTCCGTGACGGCGATGAGCCTCTCGTTCAGCTCCTTCGTCGAAAGCTGCCCGACCGGCACGCTCAGATCGTAGAGGCTCTGCAGTTCTCGCATGATATGCGGCTTGAGATTCTGAATCTCGCCCTGGATTCTTTTGCCCTTCATGACGCCTCCTTCTGTCCGATGACCATTCTCGTCCGTATTGTGCATCCATTGTCTGTATGCTACACTGTAAGCGCTGCCTCCCCCATACCGGCAGAGGAAGGGGGTGCGCCTTATGGAGCTTGTGACATCTTTCTTGCTATCTGTCACGGCAAGCGTAGTCGCTTACTACCTCTGCAAACGGTTGGACAGATAGCTGACTGGCAGCCAACCTAGGGTCTAAGCCACCCGAACCAAACGGCATAGAAAAGCCCCCGACTTTGTCGAGTTGTTGGGGGCTTTTCCTTTGCGCCTCATAGAGGCAGACATCTTTCTTGCTCGGCTTCAGTTTATCATATCCACCACGCCCTGTCTATCCCCCTTCAGAAAAAAGTACGCCTCACCCTCGATTGACGATATTCTGGATCTGCTTGAGCGTGATGGAGATCGTGCCGTCTTCGCCGCGGCGGAATTCGACGAATTCCGTGTTGTCAAAGTAGTCCGTCGGGATCACAAGCTCGATGCCCGTATCCGTTTTGAGCTTATGATTCTTCATCTTCTTGAGGATGGATTCCTTGTCCATCTCCACGGGCGCAGCGAATCCCGCTTCCTCGATCACCCGCTCGTAGTCCGCCTGCATGGCGGGATTGCCCTTGAATACCTCTCGGCCAACTTCCAAGGGATTCACTGCATCCTTTTCGGCAAGCTCGCCCGCGACGAAGGATTTGACGGCAGCCGCCGTCTCCACGGCATCACCGCCGTAGGCCTCAGCGACCTTCTTCGCCGTATCGCTCGCCTTCTTCAAAGCCTCGCGCGCCGAAGGCGCCTGCCCGCATTCCAAGACAAGCTCGGGCAGGACGAAGATGGCGTTGCCGTCGACGCTGTAGCGCTTGGCACGCACATGGACGGCAAGCGTCGCGAGATCGACGAAGGCGAACTCGTCCATCGTCGCCGAAGCGCTCGGCAAAAGGGAGCCGCATGCCGAAAGCTCCGCCGAAAGCCCGCCCTCCGTATCGACGACGGCGGGTGAAAAGCCCGCATGGCTGCGGCAGAGGAAGACGATGAGCTCGCGCCGCTCATCTTCGTGCACTTCGAGCACGAAGAGCAGCATGCTCGCCGCCTCCGCCGCATGGGAAAACGCACGCAGAAAGGATTCCGCCAGCGTGCGCGAAAAGGCAAGGAAATCTTTCTCGCCCGCAAGATAAGCGGCGATTTCCTTCCTGCACTCGCTGTCCTCGTAAAATGTCCCCGCCTTCTTGTCGGGACTTTTGCGGCTCTTCTCAATATGCGTGAGAAGATATTCGCTCGTCTCACCCGTAAGCGGCAGCTCCGCCGCCGAAAGAAGCGAAGAGCCCGCCGCGTCGAGAATATGAAGCGCCGCCTTGTCGATTGTGGTCATATTGCACCGCCTGTTCTGTCAAAGAAGCCCGATGATTTTCGTACAATCATGCCATGTTGCGCCCTTATCTTCGCATTGTGAAATAGAGCGTCTGGTCGAACCGCCGCTCTGGACGCAGCCGCTCTATGAAACCATCCAAGATAATTTCGTGCAGAATCTCACGTCCGAGCATGAATTTGGGAAGTTGCTTTACATCGACATACCGCCGCCATAGGGAAGCTTCAACGGCAAATTCTTTGTCCGTTTGATTGCCGAATGCCATTTGCCGATAGATGTCATTGACATGAATTTTCCCTGATCTGCCAAGTTCCCACAAGCAACGGGCAAGTTTTGCGGCGGCTCGCATACTGCGTGACATACCCCTGTTCCCATCGACCTTTGCCTTGTCGATGAAGAGACGCGAGAACGCATAATCGCTCCATACGACAAGGCAGAACGCTTTTTCATCCAACAGGGGCGATTGCCCTTGCGTCCTCCAGATCGGTTCCATAACGAGCGGACGCTGCTGTTTGAAAAATCTCTCCTCAAACTTGTCGAGCGCCTCACAAAGAGCACCCGTCTTATGCGACATCTCAAAAGTATTGTCCCATGATTGGATAGACGAACATGCGTCTTCAAATATTTCGC
This sequence comes from Selenomonas sp. CM52, assembly GCF_000292955.1. Classification (NCBI taxonomy): domain Bacteria; kingdom Bacillati; phylum Bacillota; class Negativicutes; order Selenomonadales; family Selenomonadaceae; genus Selenomonas; species Selenomonas sp. CM52. The sequence goes on along the minus strand of NZ_ALNM01000020.1, from coordinate 99,440 downwards.
GGATTTCCGCATGATTTTTCTTGAGTGCATCGAACATGCCGAAAGCGCAATAACTCGTTGTTGCAGAACGAACGACCAATTCGCATCCCCATTGCGACTGCGGCTTCTTGCTGCTATTGGAGGTCGGAAGAACCGTCAGCTTCACCTCCAAGGGGGCGAGAGGCGTATCATTCAGATCTTTTACCACAAGATCGATCCCATCGATTTTGTCAAAAGAATAGGCCTGGTACGGCTCAAAGATCGATTCAAAGCAAAAATTCAAAGATTCTGGCGTAAGAGCGCCGCAACGAAACAAATCACGAACGGAAATTTGCGTAGATTGAACAGCCAGCCCGCCGTTTGCTTTGGCAAGCGTTACATAGAGTGCAGGAAGGTTCTTTGCCATCATATAGTTTGCCATTGCCGTTGGGAAACTGGAATTGAAGCAGTTTTTGCTCCAATGCTGCTCCATGTTCCGATTGGAATGCACGATGCCATACAACCCTGATTCATGTTTCATGAACATCACCTATCTTGGAAAAATTGACGTCAAATATTGACGTCAATGATTGCTTACGTTAAAATAAACACAGCGACTTGTGGAAAGCGTTAAATTCATCAACGTTTCCTACAGCAGTATACCATGTTTCAACTGCGTTTAGAAAGGTTCAGTATGCGTATTGTAGATTTATTTGCAGGGTGCGGCGGCTTGTCCAAGGGTTTCCAAAATGCAGGATTCCAGATTGTTGCCGCCTTTGAATTCTGGAACAAGGCTGCCGAGTGCTATGCGTTGAATTTTTCCCATCCTGTTTTTACGACGGATCTCTCGAACATAGAGGAAGCTGTGGGAAAAATCCAAGATTTACAACCGAACATCATCATCGGAGGACCTCCGTGCCAGGATTTTTCTCATGCGGGAAAGCGCGTCGAAGGGAGTCGCGCGGGATTGACAGAGGCGTATGCGGAAATCGTTCGAGCGGTGCGGCCAAAATATTTTGTCATGGAAAATGTCGATCGCGCCAGGAACAGCTGCGCGTTCCGAGAGGCGCACGCCGTTTTCAAGCAGCTTGGATACGGACTCACCATGATGGTGCTGGACGCTTCGCGCTGCGGCGTGCCGCAAAAGCGGAAGCGCTTCTTCTGCATCGGCGAAATGGGAGGAGCGGACGATTTTCTGCGCGAGCGGCTTCTTGCGGGGCAGTCCTCGAAGGATATGACTCTTCGCGATTACTTTGGTGCGGCTTTGGATTTTGAATTCTACTATCGTCATCCGCGCAACTATTGCCGAAGAGCCGTATACTCCATTGACGAGCCGGCGCCGACCATGCGCGGCGTCAACCGTCCCGTGCCAAAAGGGTATCCGGGGCATCCCAATGACGCCTGTCCTGTCGATGAGAACGTGCGAGCGCTGACGACGCTGGAGCGCTCCTTGATCCAAACCTTTCCCGCCGACTATCATTGGTGCGGCTCGAAAACCGACATGGAGCAAATGATCGGCAACGCCGTTCCTGTCAAATTGGGCGAGTACGTCGCCCGTACTTTGAAAAACTACATCGAACGTAAAAACGTCGTTTACAAGCAGCCTGTGGAATTGACCTTTCAGTTTGCCGAGACGGGATTCAGGCAAGACTTCTCGGAATGGCTGGTGGAGAAGATGCGTCTCGCCCGACGCACGGCCGGCGACATGGCCTCGCGTGTCAAACGCGCACATTCCATTCGCCTGATGGACGCGGGCGAAGAAACCGTTCTTTATCTGCATCGCTTGTCGCAATGTCCGGAATTCCGGAATCTATCTCCTTCCGTTCGCTCGCAGATCAAACGCGCCGTGGCGCTTTACGACGAGTATCTGCGCGCGACCTCCTACGACAGAGCCGAAGTCCCGCCGCGATACGGCTCGCATTGTTCGTAAGATGGACGTCCTCACGCCGGAAAGCCGGCGCAAGGCGATGCAGAGCGTCAAGAGCTGCGACACGAAACCTGAGATCATGCTCAGAAAGGCGCTTTGGCACAGGGGGATTCGCTATCGGAAAAACTGGCGGGCGCTTCCCGGCACGCCGGACATCGCGCTGACACGTCAAAAAATCGCCGTTTTCGTGGACGGCGATTTTTGGCATGCGCGGGGACATGAGGAAAATCCTGGCGAGCAGATTGCATCGCGGCAGTCGTACTGGAAAAAGAAGCTCTCCCGCAACGTCGAGCGTGACAAGGAAGTCACGGACGCCTTGACGCAGCTTGGCTGGCTCGTGCTCCGCTTCTGGGAGTCTGAGATAAAGGCCGATGTCGAGGCCTGTGCGAATGCTATTTTGCAATATTGCTGACTGCTTCTGGCATATTGCAGAGTGAAGCCATGTGCACAAAGAGCCGATTTCCGAGACTTTTGCACTGTTCATAGTGGAAACTTAAAAATTTTGAGGATTTTTTGCCATGCATAAAGGATTTCCAATCATCGACGGGGAATTAAAGCAAAAGGGTTTTCTCTGCAGAGCGTACAGCAGAGAGCGGGCGGTCGTGGATTCGCCCCGCACACGATACAGCGATTCCAGGGAACGGGAGAGATTATGCCATGGAAAAGGAGCATGTGACAACAGGCAGGAAGGTATACCTGGGCAATCATTCCATTGAATATGAAGCGTTCATCGCCGAGCCGCGCCTGATCGAGGTCGATCCGATGGAGTGGCAGAAGTATATGTCGGAGCAGGCGAAGCGGCGCTTGAAGAAGGCGGAGGCGAAGGCGCGCAAGAAGGCCGAGGCGGAAGAGGCTGCACGTCGAGCGGAAGAGGAAGAGCGAAAGCGCGAGGAAGAAGCGGCGGCCAGGGCAGCGGCCGGAGAAGATGCCTCTGCCGAGGAATCGCCCGAGGATGTTGCCGCACGCATCGCGGGAGACAGGACGCAGGCGCAGGCGGACATCCTGGATATCGCCAAGCATACGGTTGAGGATGCTCCACAGGCGGAAGACGTCGCCTCGCGCATCGAGCGCGAGCGGCGCGAGCGTCAGGCGGCGCTCCTCGACTTGGCGAAACAGCAGCAGCAGTTGGCGGCAAAGCGAAGCTGATGATCGAAAAGCGGCTTTTGCAAACGGAGCGCTTGGACTTTTCTCAACTCAATATACGCGCAAATGCTCACTTTGCAGGGATTGTGCGCGCCTCTTACATGAAAAGTCCATCGGTCTCCCCCTCAGGCTTGACCCCTTGGATTTTTACGGTAAATCGTCAGAAAATCTTGACAAGTCAAACCATTTGCTGTATAATGAAGGCAAGCAAAGGGGGAAAAAGAGGCCGGCGGATGAAGTGACCGGTACCTGCGCTTGACGGGGGCAGTCAAAGGAAGCCTCCGAATACTCGGAAAGGAGGAGAATCCGATGGGACGGTGAGTCTCGAAAAAAAGTCGGATGAGAAGTGAATGACGAAAGAATCGTGCCTGAACGAATAACCGCCGCGCGAAAGCGCGGCGGTTATTCGTTCTTTGCGTTTGCGTCAATACATCGCAGCAATCCGGGCAGGCACAGAGCGATGGCCGCCATCTTTTCGCATGTTCGGCCATGCGCGTCCAAAGCGGTTCAATCCCACTTCGCTATGCCAGCAGTTCGCCGAGATTTTTCATGATCTTCACATGCGGCAGCGCCTCGAAGGCGGCTCTTTCCGTCGTGCCCGTGAGCACGGCGGCGAAGTCGACGCCGGCCGCCTGCGCCGCTTCGGCGTCGACCAAGTTGTCCCCCGTGTAGATGACCTCGGACTTTGCCGCGCCGAAGCGGCGGCAGGCGGCGAGAATGCCTTCGGGCGAGGGCTTGAACGTCTCGACGTCCTCGCAGCCGATGACGAAGTCGAGAAGATGCGTGACATTTTCAGCGATGAACTTCTCCATGATGCGATGGCGCGTCTTCGTCGAGATGATGGCGGTCTTCACGCCTGCCGCACGCAATTTTTCGAGGAGCGGCAGCGTCTCGGGATAGAAATGCGTATTCGGCGTCATTTCCTTGTCGGCCTCCTTGCGATAGCTGACGAGGAAACGCTCACATTCCGCCGCCTCCTCGATGCCCGCAATGCGGCGGATCGCTTCGTCCATCGGCAGGCCGATCGTGCGGCGGATCGCCTCATCGGGCACGTCGTCGTAACCGAGCCGCTTGAGTGTCGTATGAAAGCAGCCTGTGATGCCCTTCTCCGAATTTGCGAGCGTATAGTCGAAATCAAACAGATAATAGCGGTATTTCATTCATTCACCTCAAGATCTTTCTGCAGCCGCTTCTTCCTCGGGGTACTTGACGCCCCAGGCCGCCCGCAGCTTCGTCATGACCTCCATGACGCCCCGCGTATAGTCGAAGCGCATCTCGTTTCCTTCCCCGCGGACGGCGCGCTCCATCGCGAGAACCTCGTAATCGAGCGCTTTTTCCGTCTCGCCCGCCGCAACATCTTCTCGGCGTCCATCCGCCGCCCAGATGATGGAAGCACGGTCGGCACGCGGATAGTCGCAGATCTCGATATAAGCGTCGTCGAAGGAGAAAACGGCTCGCTTGGGCTGCTTGGCATGAAGGGACAGCGTGATGGCGGCCATTTCCTCGACGCCGTTCTTAAGCACGATGATCGCCTGCTCGTCGACGCCGCTCGGTGCAAGACGCGCCCGAGAGACGATTTCCTCAGGGTTTTCCGCAAAGAAAAAACGTGCGCAGGACAAAGCGTAGACGCCGATGTCGAGGAGTGCGCCGCCCGCGAGACGGAGATTGAAGAAGCGGTTTTCCATATCGTAAGGCTTATAACTGCCGAAGCTCAGCTGCGCGAGACGAAGCGAGCCGAACTCGCCCGCCTCGATGCGCGAGGCGAGCGCACGATAGAGCGGCATGTGGTAGATCGTCATCGCCTCAGCGAGGACGAGTCCCTTCTCCTCGGCGAGAGAGGCCGCCGTCGCAAGCTCGTGCGCATTGAGCGTGATGGCCTTTTCCGCGAGTACATGCTTGCCGGCGGAGAGCGCCTGCATGATGTAGGGCGCATGCGTATTGTGCGGCGTCGAGATGTAGACGATGTCAATGTCCGGGTCGGCAAGAAGAGCCGCCGGCGTATCGTACGCTTTTTCTATGCCGAACTCTGCCGCGAAGTCCCTCACCTTCTGCGGCGTGCGCCCCGCTGCAGCGCAGAAGCCGCGTCCGAGTCGCTGCAGTGCCTGCGCCATTTCACGCGCGATCGTGCCGCAGCCGATCGTCGCCCAGCGGCAGGTTCTCTTCTTTTCCATAACGTACACTCCTTCAAGCGAGCATTTCCAACAAGCGTGCAATCCATAGTCCGAGCGGCGTGCCGATGATGTGTCCAAGGATCGCCAGGAATATGCCGACGGGGATCAAAGCGCCGGAATACAGGCTCGCGAGAATCGGCGCTGATGCTGCGCCGCCGATATTCGCCATCGAGGATATGCACAGCGTGAACATGTCGAGCCGGAAGATGCGTGCGATCAATGCCATGAGAAGGAAGTGCACGCCGAGGATGATGAAGCCCGCGAGCACCCAGGCGGGTGCATCGCCGAACTGCAGCAGGGATGTGCGCGAGGCGATGAGCGCGATGAGCGAGTAGAGCATCACGTTTGCAACCTCCATGGAGCCGGCAATGCGCCCGAGCGGAGAAAAGGCGGCGATGAGTCCGGAGGCTGCAATGAAGAGAATCGTCCAGATGGACTGCGTGAGAAAGGGCATGGCAACGTAAAGCAAGGGGCCGAGATCTGCGCCAACGGAGGAGACGAGGAGCGACGTGCCAAAGATCAAGAAGATTCCTTGAAAAGAAATCTCTCCCGTCCGCCTCGCATCATCGTCCTCGATCGCCTGCGATACGGCGTCCAGCTTCGCCGTATCCACTCCCATCCAGCGATTGAAGCGCGGGGCAAGCGTGACGAGCCAGAAGAGGAACAGGACCCAGATCGTATAGTCGATAGAGTCGACGATGAACGCACCTTCCATGTCGATCGTTGGAATGTGCAGCGCGGTCTGAATCTCCATGATATTGTCGTAGCCGCCGATCCATGAGCCGGAGAGTGCACCGAGCGTCATCCACGCGTTAGCGCCGAGATGATCCTTCATGGCGAGGAAGGCGACGACGAACCCGGCGGCGATCGTGACGGTCGCAGAGAAGAAGCCGAGGAGCATGCGCGGCCCGATGCGAAAGATCTTGCGGACATCCGAGCGCAGGAGCATCGTGAAGATCATCGCATAGGTCAGGAGCGCCGAAAGCTCGCGATAGACGGGCTTCGTTGCCGCCATGCTCCAGACGCCGAGCGTAGCGAGCAACATCGAACCGATGTATATGAAGACGACGCCGGGGACGAAGCGAAAGACCGCCCACCCCGTCACCCTTTCGGCAGCAAGAATCACAGACGCGAAGAACACAAGGACGGAGACATAGGAAAGCCCGTCGGTGATCATCAAATCCCTCCTTTTTTGCAAAAGCGTCGGTATACAGAACTCCCTGCCAGTATACCATAAGGAAAGCGCCCGGACTACTCGCCTTTCGTACAAATCCAAAAAAAGCGCCGCACAGGCGCCTCTTTTGGTCAAGTATTGAGAATCCATGCGCCCCCCGCACATGCGGGAGGCATACCAAGCAGCATCAAGAAAGTACGGGAAACTTCAACATCGCCGAGCAGCGCTTCCTTGAAAGTCTCACTGCAGGTTGATTCCGTGAATCTCTTCGGCGAGACGCTTCAATGCTTCGACCGTGCGCACGCCCGGCGTGATCTCCGAGAGTTTCACCTTGAGAAAATGGTTTTCCTTGACAGCCTTGACATTCGCAAGCTGCGGATTTTCCTTGATAGCGGCGACCTTCTTCTGGAAATCGTCGTCGTTCCGTATGCCGTTGCTGTAGTCGGCAATGATGATGTACTCGGGATCTGCAGCGACCACGCTTTCCCATGTCGTCGCCGCCCATGTCTTGTCAACGCCGGCATCCGCCATGACATTTTCCGCGCCGATGAGCTTCAGGATGTTCGTCGTGTAGCCCTTGTAAGCGGTGAACGGCTTGCCGTCGGAGGCATCGTAGATGAACACGCGCTTTTTCGGCAGATCCTTGATCTTTTCCTGCACGTCTGCGAGGATCTTCTTCTGCCCGTCGACCCATTCCTGCGCCTTCGGCTCGACACCAAAGATCGCGCCAAGCTTCATCATATCGTCAAACACGGTATCGAGGTCAGCATCGAGCTTCTGCATCGAGGACGGGACATAGATGGGCACGCCCTGTGCCGTAATCGAATCTGCAGGAATGCCGCGCTTCGTGAAAGGCACCTCCCAGCCCGTTGCGAAATCGGGCTTTTCCGCCATGAAGGTTTCGTAGGACGGCCACTTTTCCGCGAGCACCTTGACCTTGTCATAGGATGCCTGCAAGGGCGGGTAAATGTCTTCCTCCTTCATCGCCGTGCCGACCATCTTGTCCTCAAGGCCGAGCGCGAGCATCATTTCCGTCGTCGCCTGCGACATCGAGATGGCGCGGCTCGGCGCCTTTTCCACCGAAGCCGTCACTTCCTTCCCGTCAAGCGTTTCCGTCCATTTGACGGGATAGCCCGCCGCCTTTCCTTCCCCCGCCTTCTTGGCGTCATTGCCACAGCCGGCGAGCGATGCGAGGAGCAGAGCGGCGAGTCCCGCCGCAGCCGTCTTCTTCAGCCATTTCTTCATAAAGATCCTCCTTTGATATATATCCTTGCCGCAGCGCTTGCCGCGACCATACGACTCATACAAGGAACCGCTGAATGTATCAGTGATTCTTCAATAATTCAAATAGACGCGCCCGTTCTTCTCAAATCGCACGAAGGGAACGCCGAAGATCTCTTCCAAAAGCTCCGTGCGCATAACGGCGCCCGTCTCCCCTTCTTCTCGTATGCGACCGTCTTTCATGACGACGACGCGGTCGGCATACTGGGCGGCGAGCGACAGGTCGTGCAACACGAGGACGATAGTGCCGCCGTAGGCGCGCAGCGTGTTCATGAGCGCGACCTTGTAGCGGACGTCGAGGTGGTTCGTCGGCTCGTCCATAAGGATGAGTTCCGGCTTCTGCGCGAGAACCTTGGCGATCATGACGCGTTGGATCTCGCCGCCCGACATGCTGCCGATGCGGCGCTTCGCCATCGCCTCAATGCCGACCTCGCGCATGGCAGTGCGCGCGATCTCGTAGTCGGCTCGCGTGTAGTCGCGAAACTGCCGCTTGTAGGGGAAGCGCCCCATGACGACGACGTCCTCGACAGCGAAGTCCGCGATGGTTTCGCGCTGCTGCGGCAGCATTGCCGCCTTCAAGGCGTAAGCGTGCGGCGAAATCTCGCTGATGTCTTCGCCGCAGAAAAAAACGTGACCGGGCGCAGCACGATTCTTCCCGAGGAAGGACATCAAGGTGCTTTTTCCCGATCCATTTGCACCGAGGATCGCCGTGATCTTTTCCGCAGCGAAATCGACGGACACATCATCGAGAATCGTTTTTGCGCCGACCGCGAAAGACAAGTTCCTGACCGAGAGCATGTCAATAGCCTCCGTACTTGCGGCTGATGATCCACAGGAACACGGGCGCACCGAGTCCCGCCGTCAAGATGCCGATAGGAAGCTCTTCGGGGCGGAAGGCGCTTCTCGCGAGCACATCGGCCCAGACGAGGACAATGCCGCCGAAAAGAGCCGTGAACCACAGGAGCACGCCGTGCTTCGGCTCGCCGAAGAAGCGCGCCGCATGAGGGATGATGAGCCCGATGAAGCCGATGATGCCCGAGAGCGCCACGACGACCGCCACGACGGCGGACGAAAAGAGCACGATGAGCCGCTGCAGGCGCATGACGGACATGCCGAGATGACGCGCTTCCTCCTTGCCGAGCAGGAGGATGTCAAGCTCATGGCGCAAGAGGTAGATGAAGAGCATGAGCGCCGCGAGCGACGCCGCCATGACAGGCACCGCCTTCCACTGGATGCCCGTGAGGCTGCCCATGAGCCAGAACATGGCGCTTCGCACCTGCGCCTCGTCCTTCGCCCCGTAAATCGCGAGCATCGTCAGGGCGGAAAAGAGCGCCGAGACGCCCATTCCCATGAGAACGAGGCGCACGGGGCTGCCGCCCCTCCCCGTCAGAAAGATCACGAGCGCCGTCGAAAGCGCCGCGCCGAAAAAGGCGCCGACGTAAATGCCATAGCCAAAAAGCTGCTGCGCCAGTCCCGAGACGATGCAGACGACGGCGCCTGTGCTCGCTCCCGCCGAAACGCCGAGAATATAGGGGTCAGCAAGATAATTCTGCGAGACCGTCTGCATCAAAAGCCCCGTGAGTCCCAAAGCGGCTCCGGCAAGCGCCGCGAAAAGGATGCGCGGCAGGCGGATGTCGAAAAGAATCATCGCATTCTTCGACGACTCTCCCGAAAGAGCCGCAGAGATCTCGGCGAAGAGCGTATCCGTCGGCAGCGTCACCGAGCCGAACCCCAACGCGAGCACAATGCTGCAAATGAGCACGAGAAGCAAGAAAGCCGCACGCAGTTTCAATGATTTCATCGGTATCCTTTCGTGTTGCCAAGCATCGAAGTCCTATCGCTTGGCAGAACGCTCCGCTGTCTTTAACGGCGGAGCGTATACGTTTCATTTCGCTAAGCTTAATCATACCTAAGAAGAATAGTCTTGTCAATGCGAACGTGTCGACAGCACATACTTGCGCCCGCGCTTCTGCCCGACAGCTCGCAGCCTGCCGTCCTCTGTCAGTCGCTTGAGCAACACATAGGCATAATTGTCACTGACGCGCAGGAGATCGGCAGCTTCTCCTCGTGTAATGCTGCCCTGTGCCTGAACGTACCGCAGGATGAGTTCGGGCTGACGTACTTCTTCGATGCCGGCCTGGCGAACATAGGCAGCGGTTTCATTCGCTGCCGCATACATTTGAGCACTGAGCATGTAACTGCGGTTTTTTCCGCTTCCCTTCGCTTCTATCACTCCATTCTCAACCATACGTTCAAGGTTCGCACGGATGCGATGTTCGCTCAGATGTGTCATTTTCCCGAGATCGGCAAACGTCAGGCGGCGTTCCATCTGCAAGGCCGAAAGAATCAGCAGGGCATGGATTGATGGCAGATTCCCCGTACGCTGCTGCTCATCTTGGATGAGCTTCATGAAAGCCAGATTCGGCTTGGCACGCGCAATAAAAACCCGTACGTTGTTCTCCGTTGTCTCGGAGTAATCGGGCCACGGACGACCGTAGATGATGGAACCCGCAAATATGCGATCAATGCCGCGCCCCGTACGCTCGGCAAGCCCTATGCGTTTCATAGCATCGGCAAGCGCCGGATTCCTGCCGCGCGGCGCAGCGGAAATGAGATTGCGCAAAGATATTCCTTCAATAAAGCCGCCGGGGTTTTCGATGGTCAGACCTTCTTCTGTAATTTGCACGAGCGTCATGCCGAGCTGTGCATAATCACGATGACAAAAAGCATTGACAAGCGCTTCGCGAAAAGAGGCGGGAGAAAATTCGGGAATAGCTGTGCGAAACAGCCCCTGCTCGATATCTCGTTCCGGATTCCACGCCTTGAAATATTCTGCATATTTCTCAAAGACGGCAAGCAACGGCAAGCGTGTCTGCTCATTCAATCGAATGGCAGAACCCTCAAGAACTTGAAATGCAGTCTGTGCCGTAGGGATGAAACGTGCAAGGCTTTCTTCCTTGCCGAGGAGAAGCAGTCCGGCAATGGTCGGCAGCATTCTCCCCTCATGCTCAACGGTCAAACGCAGGGCTTCCAAGAGTTCTTGATCCGACAGCTCTAAAAGCTCCGCCTCTCCATGTCGCTGGGCGATAATATGGCGTAAGTGCAGGATCTGGGCGCTGCTTAAGTCAGCGAAGTCAGCATTCGGTACCATTTGCGCAGAAAAATCGAAAGCGCCTAATTCAGATAACCGTATAGGAATCTCAAATGGATAGAGTGGCACATTTTCCGGAGATCCATCCGCCTTCAAGCGACGGCGCAAAATTTTTCCGCTGCCGGTAGCCACGATGCTGCGGCTTTTTGGCACATCGATGCGCAGGACGGGAATGCCGTCCACCCTGACGATTTCCGTGCGCACGGAAACAGAAGGAACCGTATTGTTTGCCACAAAAGCCATGACGGGAAGCACATCCATATGCGCCCCGTGAAGTCCCGTGATTTCTCCGTCATCTTCTACGCCTAGATATAATATGCCGCCATCCGTATTGGCCAATCCAACGACGGCATCGAGCAGAATGCTGTTCGATAAGCATTTCTTGTCGCTTTTAAACTCGACGGACAGACTCTCTTTCGCAGGAATCTTACACATGGGATCACCTCTTTATGGTTATTATATCAAAAATAACGATACTGTGGTTATTTTTTATCGCAGATAACCACAATATCGTTATTTGCAATGATCGCTTCCTTGACGAGCAAGCTATATCCGCGCTCCCGCAAAACCAAAGCCTCATCTATAACACAAAAAAAGAATCGGCAAACAGCCGATTCCTCACTTGTCGAGATGGTGGAGACGAAGGGGATTGAACCCTCGACCTCTCGGATGCGAACCGAACGCTCTCCCAGCTGAGCTACGTCCCCATGTCGTACTACGCAAGTATACTGCATATCGAAAGAAAATGCAAGAAAAAAATCATATTTTCCCAATATACCCAAGAAGGAAGAATATATTTCCCGATGAAGCAGGAGAATTTCATTAGAAGTCGAAGAAGATGTAGAGCTGAAGAACTATATTTGAGCGCAGAGATGCGGCAGGAATCGCAGCTCTGCAGGAAAGGACGTGAAACCATGAGTCTGACAAGAAAATGTCTGCTCTTTCTCCTGACCGTCTTGGGGTGTCTCCTCTTGGCGGGCTGCGGCTCTTCCGGTATCGGGGGATCGGGCAAGGTGATCTACGCGAACCACAACGATGCCGACGCCTTCGCCATGCAGCTCAAGAACACTTTTGCCGAGAAGGCGAAATCGGCAGGGCTTGATGTGGAATTCCTCGACGCCAAGGGCGACAGCAATCTGCAGATCGACCAGCTGAACGAGGCGATCAGCAACAAGGCGGCCGCCATCGTGCTCCTCGCGATGGACGGAACGAGCATCGTGCCTACGGTCGAGAAGGCGCGCGAGGCAGGAATCCCCGTCGTCATCATGAACCGCGACGTGAACGATCCGAAGGTGATCGGCTCGCTCTCCGACGACCGCGAGGCCGGCCGGATGCAGGGCGAGTTCATGGCAAGCCATCTGCCGCCGAACGCCAAGGTCGTCTACCTGATGGGCGAAAGTTCCCTGGGCGTCGCCGTCAAGCGTTGGGAAGGCTTCAAGGAAGCGTGCCTCGACAAGCGTCCCGACATCAAGCTCCTCGCTTCCGTCGACGGAAGCTGGAGCAAGTCGGAAGGAATGAAGGCCATGACGCTCTGGCTGAACTTCTTCCCCGAGATCAACGGCGTCGTCGCGGCAAACGATGAGATGGCCTTGGGCGCTATCCAGGCCTTGAAAGCGGCGAACCGTCTCAACGGCTGCCTCGTGACGGGCGTCGACGCTACGCCTGCAGGCCTCGCAGCGGTCGAAGCGGGCGAGCTTTCGCAGACGGTCAAGCAGGACGCCGATGGACAGGCGGCGGGCGCGGTCACGCTCGTCCAAGGCTTCCTAAGCGGCAAGGCTCCGACCGAGAGCCTTGACATTCCGTTCACGTCCATCACGCGCGAAAATGTCGCGCAGTTCGTGAAGTAAGGGGGCTGGAAAATATGAGCAATTTTACTTTGGGCAGCGAGATCCTGAAGGATTACAGCGTAAAGACGAAGGTTGCGATCCTTTCCGTCTTCCTCCTCCTTACCGTGGCGCTCGTCGCCGCTGTCGGCATCTATTCGAGCCATTCGGCAAAGCAGGCACTCGACGAGATGTATCACCACAACCTGATGACAACGCAGTATCTGAACGACGCGAACAATCGACTGCGCAGCATCACCGTCAATGTATCTTACATCGTGCAGCAGAACTTCACGCAGGAGAATCGTCAGATCCTCCTCGATGACATCGCGGGCAACCTCGCTGGCATCCGGCACGATGTGGAAGAAATCCAGAAGATGGAGCAGAGTGATCGCACGAAAGAAGCGCTCTCCGCGCTCGACAAGGATCTCGATGCAGCGGACGCCGCGGTCAAGGCCGTCAGCACACTCGGCACAGCACCCGAGGACAAGGCAGAAGCGTACAATCAGCTCTCCTCCCTGACGGCGATCGGCGCCAACATGCAAGTTCTGACGCCGGACAACGTGTTCCAGGGCAAGCAGCTCTTCGAGGCGAACAACATCCAGTATGCACGCACGCTGAAGATCTTCGCCGCGATCATTCTCATCAGCCTGATTCTCGGCATCGTCATGTCGCGCATCATCGCGGACAACATCTCGGCGCCCTTGAATACCTCAATCGACCACCTCAATGCCGTCGCGACGGGCGACTTGAACCGCGAGATTCCGGCCGCACTGTCGAACCGCGCCGATGAGATCGGCGTCGTCGTCAAGGCTCTGATGAAGATGCAGGGCTTCATGAAGCAGGTGCACGAGGAAGCCGAGAAGACAGACGCCGCCGTCGGCGAACTCGAAGCGATGATCAACGCAATGAACAACGAAACGCAGGACATGTCCGCCGTAACAGAGGAGATGTCAGCGGGCATGGAAGAGACGGCAGCCTCGACGGCGAGCATGCAGCAGGTCAGCGGCCACCTGAGCGAAGAGATCCAGCACACCGTGCAGGAAATGAAGAAGAGCGAGGCGTACACGTGCGAGATCGCCGGGCGCGCGACCGAGCTAAAGGCGAAGATGGAGCAGTCGCAGGAAGCTTCAAACCGCGTCTACGGCTCGACGAAAACCTCCGTGGAAGATGCCATCGAAGCCGCGAAGGTCGTGCAGGAGATCGAGACGCTCACGCAGGCCATCACGGACGTCGCCGAGCAGACGAACCTCCTCGCGCTGAATGCGAGCATCGAGGCCGCGCGCGCCGGCGAACAGGGACGCGGCTTCGCCGTCGTCGCCGGCGAAGTCGGCAAGCTCGCCGAGCAGTCACAGGAAACGGCAGAGAAAATCAAGAGCCTCACCGGCCAAGTCATGAGCGCGATGGAGGCCCTATCGAAGGGCGCCTTCGACCTCCTGCACTTCATCGATGAAGACATCCGCAAGGACTACGAACAGATGGACGAGACCGCCGTGCAGTACAAAGAAGACGCAGAATTCTTCCACAGGACGGCCAAGGGCAGCACGAAAAGCTCCGAAGAACTCCTCTCTTCCGTGCGCAACATGAACCAGTCGATGGACGAGATCGGACGCGCGACGCACGAGAGCGCCGACGGCAACACGCGCATCGCCGAGAACATCGTCGGCATGGCGGAACGGTACGCCGACATCCTCGAAAAGGTACAGGGATTCAAGGAAGGCACGGAACGCCTCAAGAATCTTGTGACGGCCTTCTCCAAATGACGACAAGTTGGTAAATCTGCGAGGCGGAAGCTTGCTCTTTCAAAGCTGCCGCCTCGTTTTTTTCGTTGAAAAAGCGCAAGTAAAAAGACTGCCGTGCACCGAAGCGCGGCAGTCTTTTTGTGCGTGTAGTTTGCGCGAGTTGGAGTTGGTAAGGGACGCTTCTCAGAGCGCCTTGGCGACGGCCTCGCCGAGTTCCTCGCAGGCCTTCACGCCGTCGTCATCGGGCGCATTCTCGACGATCACGCCGTCGGAGACGAGCTTGGCGCCGGCAGCTTTCGTGCGCTCCGCCCAAGCCTCCATCCAAGCGCCAGCGCCCCAACCGTACGAGCCAAAGAGGCCGACAGGAACGCCCGAGAGCTTCTTTTCCGCTTCCGTGAAGAACGGCTCAAACTCGTCCTCTTCCAAGACCTCGTCGCCCATGGCGGGGCAGCCGAAGAGGAAGCCGTTGTAGTCGGCCATCTTGTCCGCGCTGAAATCGCTGACCGTGAAGAGCTCCGCCTCTGCGCCGCCCTTTTTCGCGCCCTCAAGGACGGCTTTCGCCATCTCTTCCGTGTTGCCCGTGCCGCTCCAATATACAACCGCTACTTTTCCCATGTCAAAGACCTCCTGATGATTTTTTCTTGCTGCAAAGAACCGCTGACCGTCCCTGCGCGCTAGACCGCTTCCAAAAGCTCCGCCATCGGCGTGCCGCGCCCCAGACGCGCACAAAGACGCTCCGTGCAGTCCGTATATCGCTGGAAGAGAGCGCGCGTCTCCTCCTCGTTCGCGTAGACCTTCCAATAGCCCGCGCAAGCGAAATCGCGCCCCTTGTTCTCAATGAAGCCCTCCACGTCCTCCGCCGGATAGCCGAGGAAGAGGCCGACCTCATGTGGGAAACTCTTCTGGAGTTGGATGCGCATGGAAAGATACTCCAAATGCGCTTCGATCGCATCACCTGCACGGTAGCCGAATCGCGCCAGAAGCGCAAGCACCGCCGGCTGCTCCAAGATACGTTCGAGGAGCTTCCTGCGGTAGAATAGCATGAGGACATACTCCTCGCCCTCCGTCAAGCGGACGGGCGTGATGCCTTTGCACTCGAAGCATGTCGCATACGATTCAAGAAGCGCATCGAAATCCTCGAAGCGGCTCTTCTGGAAAGAAACAAGGCTCGCAGGCTTGATCCCCGCGAACGTCGGCGCACAGTGGAAGCAGAGCATACGCTCGAAACCATCCTTACCCAAAATCATCACCTCCAGCAATGTATGTATAGGATAGCATATACGGTAATGATTTTCAATATAAAAATAAAAGTTTTTTGCCCAAGGCGATCGACAAGCATCCCACCCTTTCCGGCGCATACGAAAAGAGCGGCTCTGCACCATCCTTCCACGGTGCAGAACCGCTCTCCGGGCATCCCTATGACCCTATGACGCCGCCTCGCGCCAGAAAGGCACGGAAAGACTCAAAGCGACTTCGCCAGCGCTTCGCCAAGCTCCTCGCATGCCTTGATCCCGTCGTCATCGGGCGCATTCTCAACGACAAGGCCGTCGCTTACAAGCTTCGCGCCCGCCGTGCGCACACGCTCCGCCCACGATTCCATGAAGGCGCCGCCGCCCCAGCCGTATGAGCCGAAGAGTCCGAGCGGCACCCCCGAGAGCTTCGACTCCGCTTCAGCGAAGAACGGCTCGACATAGTCCTCCTGCAGCTCCTCCGAACCCGTCGCCGGGCAGCCGAAGAGGAAGCCGTCATAGCCTGCCAGATCGGCGACCTTGAAATCCTCGAAGCGCTTGAGCTCCGCGTCCGCGCCGCCTTTCTTCGCGCCCTCAAGGACGGCCTTCGCCATCTCTTCCGTATTGCCACTGCCGCTCCAATATACCACCGCAACTTTTTTCATGAAAAAACCTCCCATGTTCTCTTTGTCAAAGATTTTACAAATAATCATTCTCATATCAATATAGCATTTTTATCTGTTATCGTCAACTTCGCCCAGCCCTTTTAGATTTATATATAGGAGTTTCGATGTCGTTCATATACATACTATAGTCAGAAAAAAATAGCGTATCCAACAAGACAAAAGACCCCGAAGCCATCGCGTGATAGCTTCGGGGCTTTTCCCTGCGAGCGTCTCAATCCTGCGTCTCGTCCTTTTCCACATGCTCTTTCCAGCTGCCGCGCTCGGCGCTCGGATCGGCTACAGCTTCCGCCACATAGGCGCTGACGGCGTCGAAGTTCCTGCGCACGCCCGACTTCGTGTTGCGGTAGGTCACAGCGTTCTTCTGGTTGACGCCGATGCTCGCCGCTTCCTTCTCCGCGTCGATGTTCGCGCCGAGGTAGATGAAATCCCAGCCTGCCTTCTCCTGCTTGTCGGAAATCATCTGTTTGACCTTCTCGCGCGTGAACTCCTCGCTGGCGTTCTCCAGGCCATCCGTGATGATGACGAAGACGACCTTCGTATCCTCGTTCTCGACGCCCTCCGTGCGTGCGACCTTGAGGATTGTCGAGCCTACGGCGTCCAAAAGCGCTGTCGTGCCGCCGACCTCGTACTCCTTATCCGTCAGCGGCTTGATGCGCCGGATATCTTCGCGGTTATAGATCGTATCGATCTTGTCGTTGAAGAGCACCGTCGTGACATTGACCTTCGCATCGAGCTTCTTCTCCTTCTCGATCATGGAATTGAAGCCGCCGATCGTATCCGACTCCAGCCCCGACATCGAGCCGCTCTTGTCAAGCACCATCACGAGTTCCACGCGCGCGGGCTTCTCCTTGGCCGCCGCTTCGGCGGGTACGGCAGATCCCAAGAATACACAGAGTGCAAGCGCGAGAAAGGAAAGCGTCCATTTTTTCCACATGTTCAAGACCTCCTCTTTTCTTGTAGTCTCCACTGTTTTCATTATAGCGCATTTTTCTTTGCGGCGGTACTGGTAAGTATGACAGGATGATGAAAATTCGAGAAGGCAACCAGCCGTACGTCGGGGGCTTCTTCCGCGATGTGTTCGAATGTATGACGGCCGGTGTAAGGTTATGCGGCGGATTTATCAACGCAGAGAGGGCGAAAAAGATGCACCAAGATGGCGGTACTGCATGTATCAACGCCTCCTTGATTCTTGCGCACACCCAGGACACAAAAAAGGCGTGCCGTACAGAACCATACGCCTTTGTACAACACGCCCTTTGATACCGTTTTGCAGAGCCGCCTTGCTTTCGATGCAGGGGGATACTCAGAATTTCCAATCCATACGGGCACTGCCCATCCAGCCGCTCCTATGGCCCTGCCAGCCGGACAGATTGACCTCGCAGGTGACACGCCCGTGCTTTGGCGTACTGCGCCAGCCGAGTTCCATGAAAACGCTCGCGCCGGTTGCACTGGAGGCAGGCATATCGTAGCTCTGGAAGTGTGCCGTCGCACCACCCGCCATCTCATATTCAAGCGCGAGCCCCGCATACAGTGCAGAGGCGGAGCCAAAGCGCGTGTAGCGTGCCCCTGCACGCAGGCGATGCGAGTCCGTCGCGTGGAAGTCGTACGTCTCTCCCGTATTCAACTGCGCGGATACGCCATTCGTATGCGACCAGAAGTAGCGTGCATAGCAGTCGAGCTGCGCCGCACTGCCCACTGGCCGCGTCTTGCCGACACCAAGCTGCACCGCCCAGTACGGCGCGGTATAACGATAGGTGGTGAGCTGTGAGGCGTGGACTTGCCCGTGATAGTTTGCCTTGGTGCTGCCGCCGTGCAGGACTGCCTCCATCCACACGCCGTTCGTGCGATCCATCCGTGCCAGAACTCCCGCGCCGAGATAGCTGAGATCCCCGCTGCCATGCGTACCGTCGCCCATGTAGCTGTCATATTTCCCCGTTGCATACTCAACGAAAGGGCTGAACAGGAGTTCTCCGCCCTTTCGTGCAAAGATGCGGGAGACACCGACCGCCATGTTGGACGCATGCAGGTCGATATCCGAGTCGGTCTTCGTGCGCATACTGCTCTTTTGCACGTCGGCCCAGATTCCATACTGCCGCCTGCGCTCACGATCGTCATCCGCAGCCCCCATGCCGGCGGAGGCGAGGAGATCTGCACCGCGTTTAATCAGCTCGTTCGTCGCTGTGCGCGTCTCGATGAGGGAGCGAGTCCGCGGGTTGACGGTACTCGCCCGCAGCGTTGCAACCAGTTCCTCGTTGCCGCGCCGCCAGACATCGAAGGCATAGCTGACGGAGACGCCTTGCATGGTCTCAGCTTCCCGCGCCATTCCAGTGATGTTAAGCGTCCCGCCCGGCGCGACGCGCAGCAGGCTGACGGTGTCGCCGGGACGCAGGACGAGCGCGTGCCCCTTCACGCCGACACCGACGGAGACCCCCGAGAGGCTCTGCGTCATCGTACGGAGCTGCAAGCGCGTCGGGCTGGCGGGGCTCGCCATCGGGTCGAGGTAGAAGTCCAAATGCTGCACATAGATGAGCTTCTCCGCCTTTGCCGTTCCAACGCCATGGATCGCAAGAAGGTTGTTGCTCTCACGGTTGCCGCCGGAGAAGCCGCCAAAGATCACACCGTCCACCTCCGCGCCGTTCTTGAGGTTGACGATGTTCTTCGACCCGCGTGCTCCGTAGCCGCCGTAGACGTTACCCTGCATGATGCGAACGCCGTCGAGCGTGACGACGTTCCCCTCGGCGTTGCCGAGCAGACTGCGTCCGCCATAGACGTTGCCGCGCACCGAGCCACCCGTGATCGCGACACTGTTGTTGTTCGCGGAGCCGATGCCGGAAAAACCACCGATTACGGTCCCACGAATGTCGCCCCCGGAGATGGCAACGCGGTTGCCATCGGTCTGCCGACCGCTGCCGCCATAGACGACGCGCAGCGTTCCGCCGGTGATCTCGACAGTATTGCGCAGTGCCTTGCCCCGCAGTGAGACACCACCGACTGCGGTACGGACGGTACCGCCCGAGACGACGAGTTGGTTGTCCTCCGCATTTCCTCCGCGTCCGCCGTGCTCCTGCGGAGCAATGCCGCCGCCCGCAGTGTTCGCCCAACCGCCGGAGATGTGCACGGTATTGTGCCGCACATTTCCACTCTTGCGCACGCGCCCGCCATAGATCCCCTTCTCGGCACGACCGCCGCTCATCTCCACAGTGTTCCACTCCGCGTCGCCAACGCGCAGGCCGTCCGTCCCCGTGACATTCCCACCGTAGATCTCATCCGTCACAGTGCCGCCCCGCATGATGACCGTGTTGTGATGTGTTCGGCCGGACAGTGCCGCCCCGTTCAGATGTCCGCCGGAGACACGCCCCGTCAGATGTGCGCCGGGCAGGATGACGAGGCGGTTGCCGTAGGTGTCGCCCCCGCCCTCCGTGTATCCTGCCGCGATATAGCCTTGATTCAGTACGTGCGGCGGGTGGTGCGTACTGTCAACAGTCAGCGTGTTGTCGTAGACGTTGCCGCTGTCGCTCTCAGAGCCGATGTATCCCGCTGCACGCGGATTCGTATCCGGCCCTGACCAGTCGCGTGAGGATACGATGTCATGTCCCGTAACATCCGCCGCAGCGACGTACTGCGGAAACAACGCTGCACCCGCTGAGATGGCGAGCCCAATCATCAGCGCCAAACCTCGTCCTTCCCTTTTTCCCATGTAAAATTCTCCTTTCTCTGTGAAGAGGTCGCTGATAAAACCTATCCCCATCCCAAGCGCTTTATCATATTGCTATAGTTCTTACATCCTATCAAAGAAACAAGCCAGACGCACAGATGTTGTGCTATATGGAGGATTTGCCGACAATGAAAGGGCGAAAACGATGCGCTAGGATGGAGGCACTGAATTTATAGCTGATCCTTTGGTCCTATTTCTCGTAGTATAGTAGACTTCTTATCTTTTGTCAACAGAAAAATCCCCCTGTGCTAGGTCAAAAGGGGGATTTTTAAAATAAATTGACGAAAAAAGTTTCATTTTGGAAACCGTTCAGTTAAACTTTAGTTGAGAACCAAAAGCAACTGAAAGGGAAACCAATAAACTTGCAATCTTCCGTTTGCGCGTGTAGTTTATTCTATAGCAATCCCTGGGTAAAAGGCTTTTGCCATCATCTTTATGCCGTCGATGGTATGGCAGAGCGGGCCGTAGGTATAGCTGAGCGGGATGCTGTAGATACGACGGTTTTGCACGCATTTCGTATGCTGCAGGCCTGGATGCTCATAGATCTGCTGCAGGCAGACACCGTACTCGGCATGGCTGCAGATGACCATCAGTACGTCGGGATCTTCCTTCGCGATGTGCTCAAATGTGATGACGGCCGGTGTCTCGATCGCTTCGGCACCGATCTGTTCCGCCATGTTGCCCGCGAGTTTGCTTTTGTCGTACGAAACGAACGTGCTCATAAGCTCGATCAGCATGACGCGCGGCTTGGGATATCCTTGTGCTTTTTCGTTGATTTCATCAATACAGTCGTAGGTTTCTTGCACGATGTGCTCGGCGGCGGATTCTGCGTGGAAAATACGTCCGTAGTCTCGGATGCTTTCCATCTCCTGTGCCACAGTTTCCTTGATGTAGTGTCGCCTCGGCTGTGAACTGCTCAGATTGACAAGCGTTTTTACACCGTGTGCGTTCCAGTAGTCTGTGCTGCCCAAACTGTTCCGCGTAAAGCAGTATTGATTCCCGATGATGAGATCGGGGCGTGCCTGCATGACATATTCCATATGAAGCTGTTGATTCATGGCGCGTGGCAGGGTTTCTAAAATGCGGGCATTCTCCTCCTTCATGGGAAAAGGACCGTCGTTGTTTGCTGCAGCCAGAAGGATCGAGGAAGCCGCGCCAAGCTCGATCAACGTCTCCGTCTCATTGTCGCCAACGACGAGGACGCGCTTGGGCACTTCGGTGAATATCTGCACATTCTTCCCTTGTACGAAGTAATTGTCGATGCGCAAGTTCTCCACGCGCACAGGAACGCCCTCCGTTGGAGCGCTTTCTTCCCCTGCAAAGGAGCAGCCGAGGAAGAAAGCGCAGACTGCGTTCAGGATGACAGCATACCATGATGTTTTCTTCATGAGTCAGACGCGCTTTCTCTTCAATAGAAGATGCAGAAAAATCGGGCTGCCGAGCAGGCTGACGATGATGCCGATCGGCATATCGCCATTCTCCAACGCCAAACGGCTGAAAACATCTGCCCACGCGAGGAAGCCTGCGCCCAAGGCGACGCATACCGGCAAAAGCCGCTCGTAACTGCTGCCCACGAGCAATCGCGCGATGTGAGGCACTGCCAGGCCGACGAAGCCGATGATTCCGGCGTTGTAGACGACCATGGCCACCGCCATGGCGCATAGGAAGATATACCGGCTGCGGCTCTTCTCCAAGCGATAGCCAAGCGTGCTCGCTTCGATATCGCCGAGGAGCATCAGATTCAGTATGCGTGTGCGTAACAGGAAAAAGACGATGATCGGCAAGGCAATGCTGGCGAGATAGAGGTTCTTATCCCAGCCGCTGCGCTCCAGACTGCCGAGCAGCCAGTAGGAGATGTTCGCCACCGTGCGCGAATTGGGAGCAAGAGAGATGATGAGGCTGATGGCGGCACTGCAAACGGCATGGATGCCCAGTCCTGCAATCAAGGTCATGAAGGACTTGCCCTCTCCATAGCGGTGTGTGAGCCACAGCACGAGGAAAGTCGAGAGCCCCGCGCCGATAAAGGCGCCCAGCGGTACGGCGGAGAATCCTGCAAGCACTGTGATGTTCGCGCTCATCATCAGGACAGCGCCCAGTGCTGCGCCAGAAGAGATGCCCAAGAAATACGGATCTGCCAGCGGATTGCGAAAGAGCGCTTGCATGACGGCGCCTGTGACGGCGAGCGTACCGCCTGCCAAAAGCGCCAGGACGAAGCGCGGTGCGCGCATGTACGCCAAGACATCTGCATGAATGGGGGCGATCTGTGGATTCGTCGGATCGACGAGAAACAGCACAACCTCATGGAAGTCCACATTGACGATGCCGCGCGTCATGGCCGCCAATGGCAGGAGCAGAAGCAGGACGGCGATCGTCGCATACAATATGATGTTTTTGTTTTGTTCTTTCATAGAGGAGGCCATCCTATACGGCAGTCGGTCATAGTCCCCACGCAGTTCAGATTCACTCGTCTTACATGAAGACGTTATATCTCTGCCGGAATACGAGATAGATGAAGAGCGGTGCGCCGACGAGCGCAAACATCACGCCCAAGGGGATTTCCACGCCGGGAATCGGAATGAGCGAGCGTGAAAGGAGATCCAGAAGGACGGCGGTCATGCCGCCGAGCATGACCGCTGCGGGCAGCAGTACGCGATGGTCGGCGCCCAAAAGGCTGCGTACGATATGCGGAAGTACGAGGCCGATGAAGCCGATCATGCCTGCGTTGTAGACGATGAGGCCGACCAAAAGGCCGTTGCAGAGCAAGTACTTCGTCAAGTGATCCTTGGCATTGACGCCCAAGGTGATCGCCGTGTCGCGTCCCAAGAGGAGGATATTCAGTACGCGGCTCTGCGTCATGAAATAAAGGAATATCGCGACGACGACGACGCATAGGATGAGCGATTGAGTCAAGGAGGCGTTTGCCACACTGCCCATGAGCCAGAAGGTTATGGACTCCATGCCCTCCGTGTCGCTGGCCTTGTAGACGAGAAAGCCTGCGAGCGATGAGAAGACGAGTCCCATCGCCAAGCCTCCCAGGAGAAGATTGGACAAATCGCCATTCTCTCGACGGGCAAAACCGATGACGAGGACGGAGACAAAAAGCGCACCGGCAAATGAGCACGCACCGATGCCGATCGCACCGAACAGAGAGCCCAGTCCGAGGAAGAGGCCCGCCGCCGTGCCGAAATATGCGCCTGACGATACGCCCAAGACATAAGGATCGGCCAATGGATTCTGCACGATCGCCTGCATGATGAGCCCGGACAAGGTCAGTCCCATGCCCACGCAAAGTGCGAGGAGCACGCGCGGCAGACGAAGCTCATAGAGGATGCTCGCAGTGAGCGCATCGTCGCCATTTCCTGTGGGCATCCCGAAAATGGCGGACATGGGAATATCCGTCAGTCCAGACGAGACCCCCCACCATGCGACGAGCAATTGCAGCGGCAGGAACAGCAGAAGAAGCTGCATCGTCCCCATCGTCTTGAGCTTTTCCAGCATCATGGTCTCATCCCTCCATCAGCCTTCAAAACTGCACGACGAAGACAGGCAAACGCAGAAGTCCGTTTGCCTGTCCTTACTATCAGATTTCGAAATTCGCTGCGAACGACACCGAGCGCGGCGCACTCAATTGCAAGCTATCCGCTCCCGCGACGGGAATCCAGTAGTCCTTGCCGGTCACGTTGTAGCACATCAAAGTCAGCGTGACGGGGGTCGTTCCCATCTTCGTTTCATAAGAAGCGCCGAGATCGACCTTCCAGGAAGCGGGCACGCTGAGAGTCTCGTTCTTGATGTCGGCTCTTCCGAGATACGAAACTCGGCCGATCAAAGACCATGCCGGATCGACATGATAGACGGCGCCGATCGTACCGGAGAATTTCGACGTACCGCCGACGGCTTTGCCGTCGTTCGCGCCGTCCTTCGTTTTTGACTGCTTGGCGTCGAGATACATCATGCCGCCGACCAGATCGAGGCGCTTGCTGATTTTCCCTGTGAACGCCCATTCAAATCCTGTGTTTTCCTGCTCACCATCGTTGAGACGATACTTTCCGTCGGGACGCATGACGTCGATCGTATTCGCTTTGCGAATCTTGAAGAGGCTCAGCGTGTTGACGAAATCTCCCTTCTTGATCTTCACGCCGAGTTCATCCTGTTTCGTCTTTGCAGGCGGCAAGACTTCGCCCTTGTTTTTGTAAGAAGCGCCAGAGACGAGCGTCCCGGCATTGAATGACTCACTGTGGCTGACGTAACCCATGATTTCCGGTGTGAATTTGTAGCTCAAGGCGAAGGTCGGGCACGTCGCGTCGGAATCCTGGCGCTTCTGACCGACTCTCGTATAGCTCGATTTATGCCCGTGCAGACCCAGCGTAAGCTGCAGGCGATCATCCATGAACTTCATCGTATCTACGAGATGATAGCCTGTCATCTGCTGCTTGAACTGCAGCGGCGGCTGATAATCGGGCAGTGGCACGCTTGCCCACGAGTTGTTGCGGTAGAGATTGCCTGTGCCGCTCCAAAGATCGCCGCCGCCCGAGAAACGGTTGACCCAATTCTTGTCGAAGCCGATGATGTATTCGTGCTTGACATCTCCTGTCTGAAAATCGCCGCGCAGGCCTGTGCCGAAATAGATACGCGTATGACCGAGCGGCCAATATTCAGCATTGATCGTGAAATCACCATCGTTCGAGGTCAGTTTAGGCGTGCCTTCATAGTACTTGTCATAATCGAACTTATGGTGTCCGAAATTGATATATGCCGTTACATGATCGTTGAGCTTTTGCTCGTGGTTGAGGATGATCCATGTGTCCTTGTATGTATGATAGAGCCAAGACGGCGTGTAGCTCTTCCTTGCATCGGGCGCCTTGGGCAGTACTGTCAGATTGCCCACACTGAAGCCGTCACCGCCGCCCTCGTACTTGATGCGGCTGTATCCGAGCATCAAGTTCGTCGTTGAGCGTTTTCCCTGATGATCGAAGTTCACGAAGATGTTGTTCTGTTTGAGATTCTTGTCCTCCTGCACCGTTTCGCCGCCGATGTGGTTGGCCGCGACGCGCAGGCCAAATGCCTTGTCTGCACCGAAGCGCCGGCCGATATCAACACCTTGCTCGAACGATCTGCCGCCGTTGTAGGAGAGGCGTACATCCGTATTGTCCTTGGTCTGCGCCCTCTTCGACTGGAAGTTGATCGAGCCGCCAATCGTATCGGAGATGTTCGTCCCGTTGACGCCGAGATTGGGCCCTGCGACTACAGTGGCGTTTTCAATCCAGTAGTAAGGCAGGTTGCCTGAACTCATCGCACCGGGAATGCCGTTGATGTACATGGAATAGCCGTTTTGCTGGAAGCCGCGAATCGTCACGGAGTGAACGCTCTTGCTCGAAGAAGCACGTACGGAAGGAACGAGAGAGAGTGTGTCCATCACGCCGCTCTGCGGCGTAGAAAATGTCTCGATCGCTTTCTGGTTGACAGTCGTGACACTGAAGGGCAGTTCCAAGGAATCCTTCTCTCCTAGAATGCCCGTCGTACTCTTCCTCTCGATCATGCCGCCGCGGAAGGTCTTGCGATCTCCTAGAACTGTGAGATCGGGTAGATGATATTCGCTGTCGGCGCTTTCCTGCGCTGTGCTATGAGATTCTTCCGCTTCAGCTGCCGTTCTTGCAGCTTCCTCCGCGAAGGCGTCATGCGCTGCGCCGAAGGAACATCCCATCATCAAGGCTGTCAATAAGAGTCGTTTACTTGCTTTTTTCACGGTGATCCATGCTCCTCTCCCCATCGCTCGTGGGTCCATCGATGAGCGTCAAACAGGCAGTTCTCCTGGCTCGGCGTCATAACTCCTCTGCCTGCCTTCCCAAAGCTTGCGCCCCAGTGGCAATCGCGGCAAAATTGCTCGTCCTTACAGTGGCGGGACCGCGTCGGCTTCTACCGACTTCCCTATTAAGCCTCGAGGGCACCTGTTCCACTTATCGTACTACTAGAACTTTTAGTTATACCGCAAATATCGTAATATGTTTCTTATCTTTTGTCAACAGAAAAATCCCCCGCCGCAGACATTCTGTCTGCGGCGGGGGATTTTCTCTGCCGATGAATCGCGTCAGTCGAAGTCGGTATCTCTCTTTAAGATCGTGCCGTCGGTGGCGCGCAGGTCGTATTCGTACTCTTCTGTGCCGCGTTTCAGCTCGATGGAGTAGACAAGCTCGCCCCGCTTCGTGTGCAGTTCCAGCTCGTAACGGTCGAGGTCGTCCATGGAAAGATCGGCGTCTTCCAGCGCAATCCCCATCGCCTCTACGTCTTCGATCACATCGTAGTCGCTGATGACGAGCTTCGTACGCGTGTGCTTCCACGATTTTTCCCGCACGTCGATGATCTCGCCCGTCTTGGCGTCGAAGTCGATGTCCACGCCGCCCGCGTTCGTCTCAAGCTCCACGCGGTAGGTCGGCATGTAGCCGCGCCCGTCGAATTTGATCTCGTAGTTCGTGAGATCGCCCTCATTGAGTCCCGATTCGGCAATCGCCTGAACCTTGATCGTGTCGTAGCCCACGAAGTCGGCTGTCGCCGCCTCAGCGACGGAAAGGAACGGCGTATCGCTTCCCTTCGCGGCGGGAGCTGCGACTGCGGCAGTCCGCAGTGCAGGTGCGTGAAGCGTCGTCTGTCCTTGGAAGATTCCCACGCCGAGCGCGACGAGTGCACCCAAGCTCAGAGCGCCCGCCACGGGAGCTGCCATCTGCCATTTTTTCATCTTTATCGTCTCCTCTCATCGTATCCATTCACTTTCGCTATTTCAACATGCTCAGTATACCATGCTGCGTTAAAAGGACGATAACAAACAGATAAACAAAAGATAAACTATTTGTACCGATTCACTTCGTAAGCGTCGTGCGGCTTTTGCATGAAAATATCTGGCCGCAGACTCAATGGTTCGCCGCCGTGTAGATCTTCAAAGCGAACGCACGGTCGACGGGGTGGAATGTGCCGACTGTCTTCGTGCCGTGCGCCGTCACGTTGTCGGCGAGCGCTTCCAAGGCGCCGTGCGTCAAGATGCCCGTCGGAAGTTCTCCGAGCGAGGTCGGCAGCTTCAGCGAGCGGAAGAAATTCTCCGTCTTGCGGATGCCCGCACGCGCCCGCTCTTCGGCAGATCCCGCATCGACGCCCCAGACCTTCTCGGCAAAGCGCGCGAAGCGCTCGGGGCGATCTTCGTAGACGGCACGCGCCCACGCGCCCCAGAGCGCCGTCAGGGACTCGCCGTGATTCGTGTCGTAGCGTGCCGACAGCGCATGACCGAGCTTGTGCACGGAGAAATCCTTGTCGCGGCCGAGTCCCGTAAGTCCGCAGTGCGAGATCGTGCCGCACCACATGATCTCGCTCATCGCCTCGTAGTTTTTGTGATGTGCGAGGGCGATGGGCGCATACTTCGCGACGTTCTGCAGGAGCGCTTCGGCGAGGAGATCGGTGAATTCGTTGCCTTCCGTATGCGTCATGTAGCGCTCAAGCGTGTGCATGACGATGTCGGCGATGCCCGCCGCAAGCTGCGGCGAGGACAGGGAAAAGGCCAGCTCGGGGTTCAAAATGGCAAAGGCGGGTCGGTTGAACGACGACGGCAGTCCCGCCTTCTCGCCCGTCTCCTCGTTCGTCAGCACGGAAGAATCGCTCGTTTCGCTGCCCGCCGCAGGAAGCGTCAAGATGACGCCGACAGGCAGGCTCTTTTTGAGCTCGTTCTTACCCGACCAGAAATCCCAGATGTCGGTATCGGGATTTGCCGTGCCATGCGCGATGGCCTTCGCCGTGTCGATGACGCTGCCGCCGCCGACGGCGAGAAGGAAATCCGCCTCGAAGTCGATCGCTTCGCGCACGGCCTCACGCGCAAACGAAAGGCGCGGATTCGGCCGCACGCCGCCCCGGACGGAGAAGGCAAGGCCCGCCGCTGTGATGACGCGTTCGACGCGCGCGAGCAGCCCGCTCTTGATGACACTGCCGCCGCCATAAACGATAAAGACGCGATGTGCGCCGTACTTTCGAAGAAGCTCCGCCGTGCGCTCCTCGACGCCACGGCCAAATACGATCTCTGTCGGACAATGAAAAGAAAACTCCTGCATGTTCGTACCTCCCCATCTTCAATGCTGCAAAATTCCTGCACGGTGCAAGCGGTCGGAGGCGAAAACTGCACGCCTCTGACCTCGAATCAGATCCAGCTCGGCTCTCGGCGCGAGGGAGAGATGGGCGGCGTGAGGAACTCCGGGCGGTCGCTGTCTTCATCGCTCCAATCATCCCAGCCATCCCAGTCGCTCCAATCATCCCAATCGCCCCAGTCGTCCCAAGGCGTTCGGTCATCGGGCGAGCCGAGAGCACCTAAATCGCCCGGACTGCTCCCGCCCATGCCGATGCCGTCCGCGGCCTTCTTTTTCGCCCGCCAGGTCTTGTCCTGCCAGCCACCCTTCAAGCGGAGCAGGAAAGGCTCTGCCTCGCTCTTGCTGTTTGAGATGATGTACTCCGAGATGCCGTTCGCGTCATAGATGTCCCGCTTGCTGCGCAGATACATCATGCAGACGAGCTGCGTCTTCTTGAGATCCGTCTCACCCGGCGGCAGATAGCAAAAAGCGATGTCGCGTCCGACGCTATGTTCGCCAAAACGTGCTACGTCATAAATCTGCGCGATTTCGAGAAATAGCTCCGCCGCATCCGCGAGCTGCTTTTCATCCGTCAGAAAAACGGTATCGACGCCGCCTTGGTAGCCGAGATGCGCCGCCTTCTCCTCGGGCGTAATGAAGCGCAGGCCGCGCTTTTTCGCGCACTCCTGCACCTTGTCGTTGAGCCGGTCGAGGCAGCGCGCGGGATAGTCGGTATAGTAGGAGCGTCCGCCCGGCAGGATGATGAAGGGAATCGACGCATTGATGGGCGCGACCTTCGCATGCGCGGTGAACGTGAAGTCGCGCTCCTTGTCACGGAAGGCATAGTCGACCCTTTTCCACGGCTTCTCCTGCGTGACCGTCTCGCCCAGATATTCAAGCTCGACGGGAAAATCGTACTCCGCCTCGATTTTTTCGCGCACCTCATAGGCGGAATACGGCTCGCTGTTTTCATCGCAGCCGCCCGTGAAGAAATAATATATGCCGTAGACTCCCAAGCCCACAAAGAGGAAAAACGCCGCAAAGCCGATCGCAATCGCCAGCTGCGCGTCCTTTGGCACATTCATAGGCTTCCTCCTCTCCATCGTTTGCTGAATTGTTTTCTCCATTATACGTTTTCTTATGGCGCAGCGTCAATATACGGCTTGTCCGCCGCAGGCACTCGTGCTGTACGCAGGGCGGCAAACGGCGACTTTTATATATAAGCAGCCGATATATCATACGCTGGCGGCAAAGACGATGAACGGCAACCCGATATGCAAAAAGCCCCCGACTTTGCATGTGGGGGCTTTTTCGCTTTGCTGTCTCAGAATGTCATATTTACGCCGCCGCGCCAGATTCTGCCGTCATGGGCGAATTCAACACTTTCTCTGTCAAGGATGTTATCAATGCCAAGGTATGCACTGCAGTGATCGTTGATCTTCTTATTAACGACAAGGTTTAAAACGCTGTCGGCATAGTTCTTTTTATCCAAATAGTAGCCTGAAATCCAATCGTTCCAAAGCGTCGCACCCCAGCCGTTCTTCTCATCGTCGTAACTCAATTGCAGACTGAACTTGTGATAGGCGCTTCCATCGATTCGATTGTCCTTTCCATCACGCGCATCAAGATACGTGTAGAGACCGCGCACAGTGAAATTGTCTCCCATCTTCTGCTTTGCTTCAAACTCAAGACCTTGCATTGTCGCTTCTTTTTTGTTCACCTGCACCATTTTGTAGATTTTTTTCATCGGATCTATTTTGGGAACCGAGGTGATCATATCATCGACCTTATTGTGGAAATATGTAATCTTGCCGAAGGTTTTTCCTTTCTCCCACTCAAAACCAAGATCGAAATTCAGCGCTGTTTCCGGCTTTAAATCTGGATTTCCTTGCAGCCAAAATACCCATCCCGGGGGCAACATACCGCTTGCCGGCATACCGGGCCAATCGAGGTAAAGCTCACTCGCCGTAGGTGCGCGATACGCCGTACCGATGTTTGCCTTGAAGCGCAGATCTTTATTGATCTTATATGTCGTACCGAGTTTGCCGGTCACCTTATTGCCGAAGGAGCTGCTGTGATCCCAGCGCAGCGAGGGAATGAGCAGCCAGTCAGGATGCACGAGCCACTCGTCCTGCACATAAAGGGCTGCGTAGTTAACCGAGCTTTTTCCGAGCCGCTGCGTGATGCCCTCACGAGAGAGATATGATACGGATTTATTGCCCTTTATGCGCGTGCTTGCATAATCTTCCTTGCGATACTCTCCGCCGAAGGTCAGCAGATGATCTTTCGTCAGCTGCATGGAGCGCCTGCCATCAAAGACGAGGGAGTCGAAGGTCATATCATCAAAGCCGAGAAGCTTCCTATTCCCTCGGTTCCTCCGATCTTGTTCCTTATGAAAGTGCGTGTAGTAGACTTGCGCCTCATAGTCACCGCGCTTGTCGCGCCCCGCATACTTGATGCCTGTCGATACGCGCACATTATCATAATCTGCGCTTTGCGCGCTCGATTCCTTCGCCTGGAGATCCTCGCCCAAATAATCCGCGAAAACATCGAGCCACTTGTCCTGTGCCACATCCATACGACCTTCGATATTAAAGAAATACTTCTTGCCGTAAGGATAGCTCTTAGCGTCCGTGCCGCGCTCGCGATAATCCGAGCGTTTGAAGCTCGTTGAAATATTCCATTTTCCCTGCTTTCCCGTGTCGAAACGAACGCCGACATCGTTGCGCCGGCTCGTCCAATCCGCCGTAACGCTTGTTTTTTGTTCGTCCGCTTTCTTGCGGATGATGTTGATGACGCCGCCAAGAGCTTCCGAGCCGTAGAGCGAGCTTGCCGCGCCGCGCACGATTTCGATACGCTCAACATCGTCCATATTGACGCGATCCAACTCATAGAAATTCATCGTGGATCCTGTATCTTCCGTACGTACACGCCGCCCGTCGATGAGAATCAGCGTCTGGTTCGTTTTCATACCGCGAATGGATACGTGATTGCCCACCATGCCATTTTCCAAAGTGTCCAGACCGAGCGCAAGCTGCAGCGCCTGCAACACAGACTCTGCGCCCATCTTGTCGATGTCCTCGCGCGTAATGACTTCGACCGAGCTTGGCGATTCCTTGACCTCCTGCTTCGTCCTCGATGCCGTGACGACGACTTCATTCGTCTTGATGTGCGCCGCCTCCTCCTGCTTCTTCTCCGCCGCCTGCACGGGGACGCTCATGGCGGCGAGGACGGCTGCCGTCAGCAGCAGGCTCTTCTTCTTTGTGATCTTTTTCAGCATTACTCCATCTCCTTATCCTTGTATTCCTATGAGATATATGGATACAAAGGCCGCAAGGGAGCGAAACGGCATCGCTTCCCTGGCAAGCCTGGAAAAACCTTCCTTATTTCGCCTGTGGATACATGATGTCGGCGAGCACCTCAAGTGCATCCGCCGCACGCACGCCGGGATTGATGGCGAAAAGTTCATAAGGCAGGACATAGACGCGCCCGTTCTTCACAGCGTCTACATCGGCCCACGCCTCGCTCTCCTGCAGGTCGCGGCGCATCTTCGGCTCAAGCGTTTCCGTCGGGCCATGCACGATGGCGAAGATGATCGAGGGATTTTCGCGTGCGACGAACTCCATGGAAAGCGGCAGATAGCCGCCGTCGCCCTCGGCGTGGTCGGCGATATTGCCGCCGCCGAGCAGTTCGATGAGTCCGCCCGTGAAGCATTTCTTCGTGCCCATGTTGAAGCTCTCGGGCGAGCCGAAGACGAGCAGACTCTTGGGCGGTGTGCGCCCTGCGGCACGTTTTTCAACCGCCGCGAGCTTGTCCTTGATCGTCTGCACCTCTTTGGCAGCCGCTTTCTCATCTCCCGTGAGCTTGCCGTAGAAGGTCAGTGCATCGAAGAGCGAGGGCACATCGTCGAGTGCCTGAATGTAAATGGGAATGCCCGCATTGCCGAGCGTCTCTTCGAGATCGGTGTGAAAGGGCACGTTCGTGCCGATGACGAGATCGGGCTGCAGGGAGAGGATCTTCTCGATGTCGGGCTGGTGGATGATGCCGACTTCCTCGGCCTGCGCCGTCTTTTCCTTGACCGTCTCCGACAATGCCTGTGAGGTCGGCTTGCCAACGACGAAGTCTGCGCCTCCCGCTGCGACGAAGAGATCGAGGTTCGAAGCGTTTAATATGACGACGCGCTTCGGGTGCGCGGGCATGGTGACTTCGCGCCCCATGCTGTCCTTCGCCGTCAGCTCCTTCGCCTGCGGCGCTTCCTGCGCACGCGGCAGGAAGATGAAGACGACAGCCGCCGCGAGGCACAGGAGTGCGATGATGATACCAAACTTTCGCATAGAAACCTCCTTGATGTAGAATCGTAGAAATCAACTCGAGAAAGCACGAATAAAGCCAGCGTTTCCCAAGGAACCACTGATAAATTCAGCCACCCATCTTCACGCATCTGCGCTGTCCTCTCGTCGTCGACAAATCCTCGACGTAGCACCGCTACGCCTCCGGTTTACACTGAAACCCCAAGAGGTCAAGCCGAAGGCACAGATCGATTGGCTGGTTTCAGGTAAGGGCGGCGCACAATGTCCACAAAGTGGACGTTTGTGCGTGTAGCTTATCTCCTCGATAGATACAGCGCATCTGCGCAAATCTGGGCGACTTCATTTTATCAGCGTTTCCTAAAACTCCTGATATCGTTTCATGCGCCAGACGCCCCAGCCGAAGGCGAGCGCTGTCAAAAGCGCGAGCACGACGAACGAGAATAGCGCACCGCCGTCCCAGCCATCTGCCTGCAGCAGTGCGTTTGTATGGGCAAGCGGCAGCAGGGAGACGAGCCTCTGTACGATCTCGGGCAGGTTGGCGATGGGGAAGAAGGAGCCGCAGAAGAACGTCATCGGCGTGATGAAGAAGTTGATGATGACGGAAAACTGCTCCTGTCCGCGAATGGAAAGGCCTACAGCGACACCGAACGCCGCGAAGCAGAACGCCGTGAGCACGAGTCCCACGAAGCCCGGCACGGCAAGCAGCCGAATGTCGAAGAAGAGCCAGGCGGCAAGGAAGACCGCCGCCCCCGCGAGGATCGCTCGCACGGCGCCCGCAAGTGCGATGCCGAAGACGATCGAGGCGTCGCTCACGGGACTCATGCGCAGCACCGAGAACGTGCGAAAGTAGAAGCGTGCGGCGCTGACTGAGATCGCCGTCTGCTGGAAGCCGTTCATCATGACGGTGATGGCGAGCATCCCTTTGGCGAGGTAGGCGATGTAGCCGCCCGTGACTTCGACGGCGCTGCCGAGTCCCCAGCCGAAGGCGAGCAGGTAGATCATCGGAAAGAGCAGTCCCGAGAACAGGTAGCCCAAGCCGCCGATGCGATGGACGAGCATCGCCATCTCGCGCCGAAAGACCGGCCAGAAGCCAAGCGCAGTCACGAACACTCCTCCTCATGTGAGAGGCGCAGGAACGCCTGCTCAAGGTCTTTTGCATCGCCTGCCGCCGCGCGTATGCCCTCTGCCGTATCGAGGGCGCGCAGCCTGCCCGCACGCAAGAAGGCGATGCGCCCGCAAAGCCGCTCTGCCTCTTCCATGTAGTGTGTCGTGAGGAGCAGCGTCTTTCCGGCATCGCGCAGTTTGCGGATCAGCGCCCAGACCTCGTGCCTGAGATCGGGATCGAGTCCCGCGCTCGGCTCATCGAGGAGCAGCACGGCAGGATCGGTCATCGCCGCACGCGCGATGACGGCGCGTCGCTTCATGCCGCCCGAGATTTCTTCGGGACGCTTATCAAGAAAGTCCGAGAGGTGATACCGTTCTGCTGTCTGATGAACCATCTTTTCGGCATTCTTGATACCATAGAGCCGTGCGTAGGCGAGCAAGCTCTCTCCGACAGTCAGCTCGCTCTCCAGCGTATTCTCCTGCGGCACGAGGCCGATGAGACGGCGAAAGCGCACGCTGCGCTTCGCCGCATCCTCGCCGCATACATGGATCGTACCCGCATCGGGCCTTGCCAGTCCCGCGACGAGACGGATGAGCGTCGTCTTGCCCGCACCGTTCGGCCCCAGAAGCCCCATGACCGTGCCGCTTTCCACGTCGAGCGTCACGTCTTCGAGGATTTTCTTGCCCTTGCGGCTGCATGAGACGCCGGCGATGGCGATTGCCGTGTCCTTTGTGCTCATACGGCTTTCGCTCCATCGGCGACGCGCTCGGGCAGACAGAGCTTCGTGCGCCTTCCCGCAATCGTCACGTCGCGGACGACGCTCTCGACGCCGTAGAGTTCGCGCACGAGGGCTTCGGTGAAGACCGCCTCGGGCGCACCGTCGGCGAGCACCTGCCCGTCGTGGATGGCGATGATGTGATGGCTGTAGCGCACGGCTTGATTGAGATCGTGCAGCACCATGACGACGGTCAGCCCCAAGGACGCATGGAGTTTTTCCACAAGCTCCATGAGCGCCAGTTGGTGACGAATGTCGAGATACGTCGTCGGCTCGTCGAGGAGCAGCACTTCGGGCTGCTGCGCGAGCGCCATGGCGAGCCGCGCACGCTGGCGCTCGCCGCCCGAGAGGGCTAGGATCGGCCGCTGAGCGAACTTCTCCATTCCCGTTCGCGCCAGGGCTTCGCGACACGCCTCGCCGTCCTCCTTGGAAAAGGAATCCCAGAACTTCCGATGCGGCAGGCGTCCCATGCGCACAAGCTCCATGACGGTGATGTCGCCGGGCGGCTCGGCGCTCTGCGGCAGAAATGCGACCTTCTGTGCGACCTCGCGCTCCGTCTTCTGCCACAGATCCTCGCCCATGAACTCGACGCGCCCCGCACGCGGCTCCAAGAGGCGCGCGAGCGCCTTCAGAAGCGTCGACTTGCCCGAGCCGTTCGGCCCGATGATCGCGGCGATTTCCGCGCGATTTATGGAAGCCGTGACTTCATGGACGATCTCCGCCTTGCCGTAGCCGAGCGAAAGGCCGCATGCCTTCAAGATTTCTGCCATCGTCTCACTCCCTTCGAAGGCCCTTCTTGAGCAGATAGAGGAAGAACGGCGCACCCAAGAACGACATGAACACGCCGACGGGAATCTCGACAGGGGCGAATGCCATGCGTGCCGCCGCATCGGCGCCCGCCACAAGAACAGCGCCCCAGATGGCGGCGGCGGGCAGCAGATAGTCGAAATCTGATCCTGTAAGAAGGCGCACCATGTGCGGCACGACGAGTCCGACGAAGCCGAGCATGCCCGCCGCGCTCACGGCAGAGGCGGCGAGCAGGGCGGCGAGCACGAGCAGCACGAGCCGCGCACGCGCCACATGGACGCCAAGGCTTCGCGCCGTCTCCTCGCCGAGCTGCAGGGCGTTGAGCCAGCGGCTGCCGAGGAGCGTGCCCGCGATGCCGACGAGCGTGTAGGGCAGAACCATTTCCACATGGCTCCAGCTGCGCCCCGCGAAGCCGCCTGCCATCCAGTTCACCGTGCCCTGCACGCGGTCGGAGTAGAAGACCATCAGAGCCGTCATCGCCCCGCCGAAGAACGCCGCGATGGCGACGCCCGCGAGCACCATGCGCATCGGATGCACGCCGTTGTCCCACGACAGCGCAAAGACGAGCGCGACGGCGATCATCGCGCCGACGAAAGCGCCGAGCGGCACGAACTTGACCTCTGCGGGGAAGAGGATCATGATGCACATGGCGGTCAGTCCCGCGCCCGCCGACACGCCGATGATGCCGGGATCGGCGAGCGGATTCTTCAATATGCCCTGCAGGATGCAGCCGGCGAGCGCGAGGTTCACGCCCGTCAAAGCGCCCGTGATGATGCGCGGCAGACGGATGTGGTAAAGGATGCGATAGTCCTCGGGCGTGCCGTTTCCCATGAGTGTCGGCACGATGGCCTCGGGCGCGATGTGCACTGCACCCGCCGAAGCGCTGACGATGAGCGCGGCGGCGAGCGCGACAAGACCGAGGACGATGGCGATGCGCCTCTTTTTTGCCCGCGGATGCACTTCTGCCGGAAGGATTTTTTCCGATGCTTCCATTAATTCACCTCATTTATATATATTATTATTCTCATTAGTAGAAGAAAAGAAAAGGAAGTCGTAACACGAACTTCCTATAGTTATTTTCATATTTAATAACATTTTGCATTTACGTTGGTATCTTATCATGAAAATATCAGGAGGTCAAGCGAAATTGCAATCCGCTCAGAAACTAGCTGCGCCCCCTTCTCTGCATCGAATCTCCTGTCTGCGAGACTGTGGTGTGACGCAGGGAAGTATGCTATAAAGTCCACGTGTTCATGAGAGATGGCGCACGGCGTATGTAAAGCCGATGAAAAAAAGCACCTGCGTCAGACTTGACGCAGGTGCAGCCTTTTGCATCAGAAAATATCGTTCGCGCAGATGATTGTCTGATCGCGGTTCGGGCCGACGGAGACGATGCCGATGGCGACACCTGTGACGGCGGAGAGGCGTTCGAGGTATTTCCTTGCCTTTTCGGGCAGCTTCTCGTAGTCACGGCAACCCGAGATGTCTTCCTTCCAGCCTTCGAATGTCTCGTAGACAGGCTCGACCCGCGCGAGGACGTTAAGGCTCGCGGGGATCTCGTTCAGCGGCTTGCCGTCGAGCTTGTAGCCCGTGCACATCTTGATCTCGTCAAAGCCGTCGAGGATGTCAAGGCGCGTGATCGCCATGTAGTCGAGACCCGAGAGTTGCCCCGCATAGCGCACGACGCAGGCATCGAGCCAGCCCGTGCGGCGCGGCCTGCCCGTGACGGTGCCGAACTCATGGCCGGCTTCACGGATCTTGTTGCCGATGTCGTTGATCTGCTCGGTCGGGAAGGGGCCTTCGCCGACGCGCGTGCAGTATGCCTTGACGACGCCGACGACCTTGTCGATGCGCCTGGGCGCGACGCCCGCGCCGACACCTACGCCGCCCGATACAGGGTGCGAGGCCGTGACGTAAGGGTATGTGCCGTAGTCGATGTCGAGCATCGTCGCCTGCGCACCCTCGAAGAGCACCTTCTTGCCAGCGTCAAGTTCCTCGTTCAAGAGAGCGATGGTATCGCAGATGTAGGGTTTCAGGAGATCTGCATAAGCTTCGTATTCTTCGAGGATATGCTCGTAGGAGAGCGGCGCATGACCGTAGATCTTTTCCAGTTCCTCGTTCTTGACCGCGAGGTTTTCCTTCAGGCGCTTTCGGAACTCCTCAGGCTCGACGAGATCGCAGACGCGGATGCCGATGCGGTTCATCTTGTCCATCGTGCACGGGCCGATGCCGCGCTTTGTCGTGCCGATCTTCCCCTCGCCGCGCGCTTCCTCGGCGAGACCATCCATGATGCGGTGATACGGCAGGACGAGGTGCGCGCGGTTCGAGATGCGGATGCCCGAAGTGTCGATGCCGCGTTTCTGCATCTCGTTCATCTCTTCGAGCGCGACTTCGGGATCGAAGATGACGCCGTTGCCGACGACGTTCGTTTTGCCGTGGTAAAGGATGCCCGAGGGCAGGAGACGAAGCTTGAACTCCTCGCCCTTGACGCTGACGGTGTGTCCGGCATTGCTGCCGCCCTGATAGCGTACGACCGTATCGGCCTTCTCGGCGAGGTAGTCGACGATCTTTCCCTTGCCCTCATCGCCCCATTGCGTGCCTGTAACTACTACTGCTGACATAGCGATTCTCCTTCTCTATACGAGGTTTCAGCTTCCGATGTGTGCGCTGAAGCCGTAAAAACGCCTTCGGCTCAGAGTCCGAAGCGTTCGAAGATCTTGTCGATGTGGCGCAGGAAGTATTGATAATCGAAGCAGTTGTCGATTTCTTCCTTCGTCAGATACTTCAAGATGTCCTCGTCCTTTTCGACATTCGTGCGGAAGTCTTCGCCTTCCATCCAGCGCTTCATGGCGTTCCGCTGCACCCACTTGTAGGCGTCTTCACGGAGAACGCCCTTGTCGACGATGGCGAGCATGAGGCGCTGGCTGTAGATGAGACCGCCCGTCTTTTCCATATCGGCGAGCATGGCCTCGGGATAGACGAGCAGCTTGTCGATGATGTTCGTGAACTTCTTCGTGCAGTAGTCGACGTTGATCGTGCTGTCGGGCAGGATGACGCGCTCGACGGACGAATGCGAGATGTCGCGCTCATGCCAGAGCGTGATGTCTTCGAGTGCTGCAATCGCATTGCCGCGCACGAGACGCGCCATGCCCGAGATGCGCTCGCAGGTGATGGGATTGCGCTTGTGCGGCATGGCGGACGAACCCTTCTGGCCGGGAGCGAAGTATTCCTCCGCCTCGCGGATGTCCGTGCGCTGCAGGTTGCGGACTTCCGTCGCGAACTTTTCGAGCGAGCTTGCAACGATGGCGAGTGTCGTCATGTACTCGGCATGACGGTCGCGCTGAATGACCTGCGTCGCGAGGCGCACGGGCGTGATGCCGAGCTTCTTGCACGTGATCTCCTCGATGCGCGGGTCGATGTTTGAATAGGTGCCGACGGCGCCCGAGAGCTTGCCAACGGCGACGATCTTCTTCGCGTGCTCGACGCGTTCGATGTCGCGCTCGACCTCGGCGCTCCACAGGAGCAGCTTCAAGCCGAAGGTCATCGGCTCTGCGTGGATGCCGTGCGTTCTGCCGATGCACGGCGTGTGCTTGAACTCGACGGCGCGGCGGCGCAATACTTCGAGGAGCTTCTTAAGATCATCGATGATGATGTCGGCAGATTTCTTCATCATGATGCCAAGTGCTGTGTCCTTGACGTCGCTCGACGTCAGTCCCTTGTGGATGTATTTCGAGTCCTCGCCGACATACTCAGCGACGTTCGTGAGGAAAGCGATGATGTCGTGGTTCGTGACCTTTTCGATCTCCTTGACGCGCGGCAGGTCGAACTTCGCCTTGGCGCGGATGTTCGCCGCAGCTTCCTGCGGGATCTCCCCGAGTTCCGCCATGGCTTCGCAGGCCGCGATCTCGACTTCGAGCATGGTCTCAAACTCATGCTGCAGCGTCCAGATATTGCCCATTTCAGGATTCGTATAGCGTTCTATCATGGATGCGATTCCTCCTGTCATAGAAAGCGTGCTGAACCTTTGCAGCACGCCGATTCTCCTTGCCTATCATAGCATTTTAATCGCTTCACTGTCAATTCCGCCAGCGCGAAAACGGCAGGCGCATGAGGCTCGCATTCAGGTAGCGGCTGTCGTCGGAGACCTCTTCGCCGAGCCAGGTCGGATGCTCGAATATCTCGTCCGCCGTAGAAAGCTCAATCTCGGCTACGACGAGACCTTCGTTCTCGCCTGAGAAGCAGTCGATTTCCCATGTATGCGCACCGCATTGCTCGCAGTAGCGGCGCTTTTCAATCCATGGACGCTCGCAGAGGGCGAGCATGGCGCGTGCGTCTTCCGTTGGGACCTCGTACTCGAATTCGAGCCGTTCGACACCCTTCGTCGGCCCCTTGATGGTCAGATAGGCGCGGTCTCCCGCCAGGCGCACGCGCACGGCGCGCTTCTTATCCGCTGCGAGGTAGCCCTGCGCGATCTCGATTCCTTCGCCCTTCGGCTGCCAAAGCTCCCTATGGACGAGGAACTTGCGCTCGATTTCTTTTGCCATATTGCCTCCCAACTCAAAGGAAAGAGCCGCTGCAGGAAGTCTCTCGGACTCGTGCAGCGGCTCTTTTTTGCATTACATCAGGCTGAACTTATGTCCAACCACAGGCTTGCTGCAAGCGGCAAAGTCCCGCCTTCAGCGCGCACCAACGATGAACTCGACGAGGTAGAGCACGATCGGGATCGTCACGCAGAAGATGCCGATGAAGTCGATGTAGACGCCCGTCTTGATCATCTTCGTGATGGGCACATAGCCCGACGCGTAGACGATGGCGTTCGGCGGCGTCGATACCGGCAGCATGAAGCCGAGCGACGAGGAGAGCGCGATGCCGACCGCGACGGGAATCGGGCTGAAGCCCGCTGCCATGGCGGCCGTAACGCCCAAGGGGCCGATCATGTTTGTCGCCGCCGTGTGCGACGAAAGCTCCGACAGGAGAAGCGCCATGACGGAGAAGATCGCGACCATCATGAAGAGCGACGGCTCGCCGCCCATCCAGCCGACGATGCAATCGCCGACCCACGTCGAAAGACCCGTCTTGTACATCATGCCGCCCATCGCGAGACCGCCGCCGAAGAGGATCAGCGTACCCCACTCGATGCCGGCAGCCGCGTCCTTCCAGTTCAGCGTGAACTCGCGCTCCTTCCAGTTGACGGGCAGGAAGAAGAGCAGGAGAGCGCCCGCCATCGCGGCGATCGCTTCGGGGAAGAGCTTGCTGTACATCTTGAGAATCGGCGAATCGGGGCCGAGAATGATGTTCAGGATGCCCGGCGTGACCCAGAGGATGACGGCGACGCAGAAGCCGACGAGCGTGTTCTTCTGCGCGCGCGTCCAGCCGCCGAGAGCGCGGCGCTTCTCAGCGATGAATGCCTCTGCGCCATCGATGCGCTTGACGTCAGCGGGGAACATGTTGACGAGGATGAAGTAGGCAATGATGAAGTAGACGACCATGGCGACGAAACCCCAGATCATCCATTCAAAGAAGGAGATGTGAATGCCTGCCATCTGATCGAGGAAACCGAGCATGATGATGTTCGGGGGCGTACCGATCGGGGTCAGGACGCCGCCGATGGAGCACGCATAAGCCGTCATGAGCATGAGACCCGTGGCGTACTTGTATTCGTGCAGCTCGATCGTCTTGCCGTTCGCAGCGAACATCTCCTTGATCGCTTCCAGAAGGCCGAGCGCGATCGGGAACATCATGGCCGCCGTCGCCGTGTTGCTGACCCAGCCCGAGCACAGTGCGCAGGCGAGACCGACGGCGAGGAAGATGCGCCTAGGATTCGAACCGACCCAGGACATCGATAGAAGCGCGAAGGCGAATTTTCGGTCGAGCCCGTGCATCATCATGCCCTTGGCGATGATGAAGCCACCCATGAAGAGGAAGATCATGGGGTTCGCGAACGCCGCATAGGCGTCCTTCGCCCCCACGACACCGCAGATGACGGCGAGCGTCGGCCCGAGGAGCGACGTCACCGGGATGGGGATCGGCTCCGTGATCCACCAAAGAGCGATCAGCGTCATGATCGCCAGGAGCTTGTGCGCCGGAAGCGGCAAGTCGGGAATCGGCGTAATCATGACGAGAATGGCGCAGATCGGCCCGCAGATCATGCCGAAGGTACGCCTTTTCCGGTCAAACGCCAGCTCGGCCTCATGGATCTTGTCGCTTTGGCTTTTTGTTTCCGTACTCATTTACTAACACCTCCATTGCTGTTTGGGAAGCGCTGATAAGATGTACTGGATTTATCGGTGCTTCCTTTCGAAGAACGGCATGGAGCACCCGTTCCATAACCAGAGACTATCGACGCATAGCACTCCGGAATCGTCACGCTTTTATGATAATATAAATTAGATGATTTTACAATAGGAAAGAGCAGCTTCGAGAGGAAATAATAACCAAAAAAATCCCTTGCTTAACGTCCACATGCTCATGCGCAGGATTTGCCCCTTCTTTTTCGTGAAATCCTCCTAATTCCGCCCAAAATGGAAAAATATCATTTGCGTAAAGAAACAAGACCTTTTATAATAGGAGAAACACCTTGCGGGCGAGGAATCGCCCCATGCGTGCCGTGTTCCTCTCGCTTGGGCCTGTACGGACGTCCGCTTTGTAAAAAGCGGACGCCGCCTTGCTGGAACTTGATATGAAAAATGCTGAAAAGAAGGTATGATCTTGCAGAAAAATTCTCCGCCTCCTGCCGTGCCGAAAAAGAAGCGGCGCATCTGGCCTTATGTCGCCGTCGTATTCCTCTTTTTTGCCGCCGCTGCGGCGGGTGCGCTCTTCGCTTCGACGAGCCTCCTGGACAAGGAGAAGCCAAAAGCGGACGAGGAGCATCTCCTGACCGCAAAGGACAAGTCGACCATCATGATCATGGGCGTCGACCAGAGA
This sequence comes from Selenomonas sp. CM52, assembly GCF_000292955.1. NCBI lineage: Bacteria > Bacillati > Bacillota > Negativicutes > Selenomonadales > Selenomonadaceae > Selenomonas > Selenomonas sp. CM52. The sequence goes on along the minus strand of NZ_ALNM01000020.1, from coordinate 57,423 downwards.
GAAGACGACGTCGGCCGCTCCGACACCTTGATGGTCACGATGATCGATCCGAAGAAGAACAAAGCAGCGCTCCTTTCCGTGCCGCGCGACACGCGCGTGAAGATCAAGGGGCATGGCTACGACAAGATCAACGCCGCTTACGCCTACGGCGGACATAAGCTCAGCGAGAGCACGGTCGAAGACCTCTTGGGCGTGCGCATCGACCACTACATCATCATCAACACGCACTCCTTCCAACGCATCATCGACGCCTTGGGCGGCATCGACATCAACGTGGAGAAACGCATGTACTACGAAGATCCGTGGGACGACGACGGCGGCCTCCTCATCGACCTCAAGCCCGGCATGCAGCACATGGACGGCAAGACGGCTGTGACCTATGTGCGCTACCGCGACGAGGAGGGCGACATCGGGCGCATCGAGCGCCAGCAGAAGTTCATGAAAGCGGTCATGGAAAAGCTCACGTCGCCCGCCATCATCACGCGCCTGCCCTCCGTCATCAAGGAGGTCATGGATTCCATCGAGACTGATCTCTCCTTCCGCCAGATGCTTGAGTTCGCGGGCACTCTGAAGGAGGCGCAGAAGAATGGCCTCAAGACCGACATGGTGCCAGGGCGTCCGCTCTACATCTCGGGGATCAGCTATTGGATTCCCGACATCATGAAGCTTCGCCAGACGGTCGCCAACACACTCGACATCGATGTCAACGCCTCGATGCGCGCCGCCATGGAACGTGAGAGCCACGAGTACGAAAGCTCGATCCCCGCGGGCGCAACCGAAGTGCCTGCAAGCGACACCTCCATCGGCCGCCCCAAGCGCGAAAGCTCGGGCAGAAGCGAAAGCTCCTCGAAGAGTTCAACAAGCCGCGAGGACGCGGACGATAAGGAGTCGAAGAAGGGCGGCAGAGATCGTGCATCGTCCGCTTCGTCAACAGAGAAGAAAGGCGCGGCACAGGACGCAGACGATTCGCGCACGCGTACGGAGGCGAAGTCTTCGGGCGCATCGCCCGCGGCGACGCCCTCTGCTGCACCCACCCCCGGCGCCGAGACGCAGAAAACGCAATGACGCTCCCCATACGAAAGGGGCTGTCGCACAAATCATGTGCAACAGCCCCTTTTTCGTGCGCAAAAGCGCCTTCTTCATCAACCCGGTCTATCCCTGATGCACAAAGGGAAGAATTTCTGGCGAAGCTTCTCAAATCATGGTATGATAGTAAAGAGAAAAAAAGGAGGCCGCCTGCCATGACGTCATCGAACATCACGCCGGAGGATCTGCTGCTCGGCTATGCGAACCCTGCCTACGATCAGCATGCCAAGCGTTTGCTCGCGCAAAAAGATGTCGTGGCGCGAATCCTCAAGGGCGTCGTTCCTGAATTTCGTCAAATCGATCTCGCAACCATCGTTGGTCGATGCATCGAGGGCGAGCCGGAAATCGGCGTCATCCCCGTCGATATGGACAAGACGAACGCTGCAAGGCGGATTCCGAAGGAGATTCGCGGAGACAATACGGAGAGCGCCAGTCCCACGGAAGGATGGATTCGTTTCGACATTTTGTTCCGTGCGAAAGTGCCTCAGACAGGTGCGCGTATCACCTTGATCGTCAACATTGAAGCTCAGAAGACGCAGTCGCACAGCCGTCTCGGTTACGCGCTGCTGCGGCGAGCCATATACTATGCCTGCCGCTTGATTTCCTCCCAGAAGGAAACGGAGTTTGCAAAATCAAACTATAATGACATCAAGAAGGTTTATTCCGTCTGGATCTGTATGGATGCGCCTGATGACAAGAGCGCCATCAACTTCTACGATATGCAGGAGCGTCACTTTCTGCATCGCACGAAAGCAGAAAAAAGCGATTATGATCTGCTGAACATCATCATGATTTACCTCGGTGCGGATGACTCGGGCAATGATCTCGTCCGCTTTCTGAAGCTCTTATTTCGCGATACAGCAAAATCTGCGGCAGAAAAGAAGAAGATTCTCGAAGCTGAATTCGATCTTGATGTTTCAAGCGATATGGAAAGGGAGATGAACACCATGTGCAATTTGAGCGAAGGCATCTTCGAGCGCGGCATCGTGCAGGGCATTGAGCAGGGCATTGAGCAGGGAGAATCTGGCATGATCCTTTCCATGCTGAAGAAAGGATACGATCTCACAAGCATCGCCGATATATCTCAATGGTCAATCAAGAAGATCGAGCAGTTGGCAAAGGCGCATCATCTGCTGTAAATACGCGCACAAACGTCCGCTGTTTGGAAAAAGATGCTTACACATTACCCCAAAGAGGGGCTGTCGCACAAATCATGTGCAACAGCCCCTTTTTCGTGTGCAACAGCGCCTCTATTGAACTGCACGATACCCTTCACCGTACAATATGCTTGCCGCCGTAATAATGCGCATTCCAGTAGTCGCTCGAAAGTTCGTCGATGCGCACGCCTTTGCTCGTCGAGGCGTGGATGAACTTGCCGCCGCCGAGGTAGATGCCGCAGTGCGACGCGCCTTTTTCGTACGTTTCGAAGAAGACGAGGTCGCCCTCTTCAAGCTCCGCCGTCTTCGCGCTCTTTCCGAGCTTGAATTGCTCGTCCGCCGTGCGCGGCAGCGTCATGCCGTTTTCTTGGAAGACATACTGCAGGTAGCCTGAGCAGTCGAACGCCTTCGGCGTTGTGCCGCCGAATTTGTACGGCGTGCCGATGTACTTCTTCGCCGTCGCTATGACGGCCGCCACCTTGGCTCGCTGCAGGAACGGAGCGCTCTCGGGCGCTTTTTTTATGCGCGGTTCGAGTGCGGGTACGTTCTCTTTGCCCGGCGCTTCCGCCGCTGTATCATCGACTGGCTTCACAGCGGGAAAGGCGATCGAGCCGCCCTGCGCAGGCTTTGCGGCGGGCGGGAGAGGAGCGGGAGAAGCGTCTCGTGCAGGCTGCTCCTGCAGGCGGCTCCATGTCTCGCGATCGACAACGCCCGTTTCCTTGAGGCTCTGGGCGCGTTGGAACGCAAGAACCGCGCTCTTCGTGCGGCTGCCGAAGATGCCGTCCGGCTCGTCGCTGAGGTAGCCTGTGCGCTTCAGTTCCTTTTGCAGCTTGAGGACGTCGTGCCCATGGGAGTTTTCCGAGAGGATCGGCGCGGCCAAGGCCGTGCCCGCCGACAAGAATACGGCAAGTCCGAAAGCAAGAAAGACCTTGCGCAAACGACAGAGGCGCATACCATCCCATCCTTTCCACGCAGCGGCAATCGCCTTAAATATATCTGTGCTTTTATATCGTTGCTTTCAAGTATACTGTAAAACTCCGAGAAGTCAAGCCTGAAGGGTATCGGCTCTATGTGAGCCCTTTGTCCTTAAAGGAAAGAATTCTATAAGATTTACAGAACATGTGGATAAAGACTTGCCATAAAATAATGAGTCATATATACTAGTAAAGTAAGTAATTCTAGGCGGATAGATACAGAATTTGCCATATTCACCGTCTTGTTGATAGACAGAAAGTCCTTTGCTAAACGATACACTGCCTGTTGCGTCGGATGGTGAATAAAGGTCAAGCGAATGGAGCCTGAGACAAGAATATGAGTACATGGACGAAAAAAGTGATGTTTGCGGGGCTGCCGCGCTTCTTGGAGCAGCTGCTTGCCGCGTGTTTTCGCAAGGAGGCGTGGGACGTCTCGCGCCTTTCTGCGAGCGTGGAGGAGCGCCCGCCCGCAGGCATGAAGACGTATGACTGCGCCTTGGAGAGCGCTGAGGCGGGCATGGTCTTTGCCGTGGAGAATCTCGATCTCCTCATCTATCGTTTGGAGTGCGATCCCGTGCTGGGAGTGCGACGCCTCGATGCCATGCTGCGCTTTGCCCGCGCCTCGAAGGTACGGCGCGTGTTCCTGCTCTCGGGTGACGAGGTGTTTGCGCCTGGGACAGAGCCGCTGGAAGACGCAGCGCTCCAGCCGCAGGGCGAAACGGGGGCGCTGCTCGCGCGTTTGGAAGCTATGGGGCTCTCCTGGCGTGCGCAGGGACTTTCCGTGTCCATCGTGCGCCTTTCTGAGCTTTATGCGCCGGGACAGACTTCAGACGACGGCTTCATCGGGCGCCTCTTCGGCGCGGCTTTGATGAATCGTCCGCTGCCGCGCTACACTGAGCCGGCCGCCACCTCCTGCGGCTTTCTCGATGCGCGTGACGCAGTCTATGCGATCTATCAGGCGGCGGCACGCGACTTCAATGGCGCACATCTGCACATCGGCGCACCTGCGGCAACGACGATGGAGGAGCTTTATGCGATCTGCCGCGAGTTCTTCCCGCGCACGGAGGAGGCGGCACTTCCGCGCGAAACGCAGGGACGCGCTATCTTGAAGAGCGCAATCGCAGAAAAGGAACTCGGCTGGCGTCCCGTGCGTCCTCTCGCGCAGGGGCTCAAGGAGACATGGGAGACGATGTGCGCGATGCACGATACGCGCGTCGCGGACGTCCGCGCGATGTCGCGGCGCGCGCGTCTCGCACGCCTCCAGCAGCGCTTCATCCCCTACGCGGAGAACCTCGCGGGCGCGGCTTTGACGGCGGGCGTAGGCGCTTTGCAGGGCGGCACGACGGTGAACGCCATGACGGCGTTCGACTTCGCCTTCCTCTACATTGGCTGCATGGGACTTCTCTACGGCAAGCAGCAGGCGCTGATCGCGGCTGTGCTCTCGCTTGCGCTGCTCGTGCACAGCCTTTTGGGGGCAGGCGGCGACCTCGTGGCGATGCTCTACAATCCGCGCGAGTTCCTGCACTTCGTTTCGTACTTCTTCGTCGCGGTGCTGACGGGCTACTTCGCCGATCGCGCGAGCTATCAGCAGCTCGCCGACATGCGCATCAAGCGCCGTCTGAAGAATCGCTATTCCTTTTTGGAAAGCCTTTTCAAGGAAAACCTCGCCGTGAAAGATCGCCTCTATCGCCAGATCGTGAACTCGGACGACAGCATCGGCCGCCTTTACCGCATCATTTCGCGCCTCGATTCCGTCGAGACGGAGAACCTCTTCACGCAGGCGACCTCGGTCACGGCAGACATCCTCGACGTCGAGGATGTCGTCGTCTACGTCGTCGGCGAGGGCGGCTACTACCTGCGACAGAAGGTGCGCCTCGGAAGTCGGACGGGTGAGATGCCGCGCTCTTTGCGCGTTGACGATTATCCGTATCTGCAGGAAATGCTCCGGGAGAAGAAGATCTTCGTCAACCGCAATCTCATCAAGGGGCTGCCCGATCTCGCCGCGCCGATTTCCTACGAAGGGCAAGTGATCGCCGTCCTGCAGATCTATCATCTGGACTTCGAGCAGTGGAGTCTCTATGAGCAGAACCTCCTCTCCATTACCGCGCGCCTTGTTTCGAGCTCGCTCGGACGCGCCTACGCGTGGGAGCAGGAGACGGCAGGGCGCAAATACATCGACGAGACGCGCATCCTGCGCATCGAGGAGTTCCAAAAGGTCATCGAGGAGTTTCGCGAGCGCCGCCGCATGCAGGCAGACTATCCTGTCGCGCTGCTGCCCGTCAACGTCAAGGACGAGAACTACCGAGAGATCGATCACAAGATTGCGAACAGCATTCGCGCCGAAGACTTCATCGGCGCGACGACAGACGGCGTTGCCCTCCTTCTGCCCGACGTCGCGGGCAAGACGCTCGACATGGTGCGTAACCGCTTGGAAAAGGCGGGAATTGAAACGGGGGAGAGCCTTTCGCTATGATCAGCGATTTGTTTGCAGGAACAGGACTCCTGCTTCTCGTATACTTCATATTGGTCGCCGTCTATATGGCGGTCGAAGGAAAGCGCCGAGGTCGGATCTCAGCGGCGGCCAAGGGCGTCTTTGCCGCCGCTCTGCCCGGACTCGGGCTTCTTCTGCTGCTCCTTTACGAGCTTTTCGGTCATGCGCTCGGGCTCATGAAGCGCACGGGGTCGGAGGAAGAGGAGGAGGACTTCAGCATGTCCTTCGGCGATCATGCGTACAATGCAGACATCGTGCCGCTGCGCGACGTGTTCTTGATGGACGATCCGAAACTCAAGCGCAAGTTCTTCACCGACGCCATCAAGCAGAACGTCGTGGAGCGGCAGGGAATCCTCAACGAGGCCGTGCATGACAGCGACCGCGAGATCGCCTACTACGCCGTGTCGATGATGACGGCGCACATGGAGCAGCTCGGCGAGGAGATCTATGCGCTCGAAGAGGCGATCAAGCGCGGCGTGGATGACGATGCGCTTCTCGACAAGTATGTGGAAAAGGTGCGCGAGTTTCTGCTGCGCCGCTACGGCGACTCCGTGACGCGCGAGCAGCAGCGCATGCGCTACATGGAGATGCTGCGCCTCCTCTCGGAGCGCCATCCCGACCATCCCGCCTATCACGCCGAGCGCATCCGTGCATTGATCCGCGCAAAGCGCCTGAAGGAGGCGGCAGAAGCCTGCGCCGCATTTCGCGCAAGCCTCCCCGAGGCGGAGCTGCCGCTTCTCCTGACACTTCAAATACAGCAGGCGGCGCATGAGCGCGAGGCGATGGAGGAAACGATCGAGTCGCTCAAGCGACTGCCAACGCGCCTGACGAACGAAGCGATGCAGGCGATCCGCTACTGGGAAGGAGGTGCGGCGCGTGAATAAGCGAAGCCTTTGCCTCCTGCTCTTCATCGCGTTCCTTCTGGGCTGCTTCTTCCAATACAGCCGCTTCGACGGCTTTCTTCATCTCGATGCTCGGGGAAACCGCACGCTTGCGGATCGCGTCCTGCGGCCGATGCCGCCCGAAGGGGAGGAGCTCGCGCGCGAGAAGTTCCTCATCGTCTATGATCCCGCCGATGTCCTCAGCATGTATGCACGGCACAATATGGAAAAGATCCTCAAGGAAAAGCGCAAGGACTACGAGAGCCGCACCGTCTACGATACACGTCCCTTTGACGGCGCATATCAAGGCGTCGCTCTGGCGACGGGGCGCTTGGACGCGGTGAAGATGCTGCCCGCGCTCTTGGACTATGTGCGCTCGGGCGGCACGCTGCTCGCTCTGCAAAAGATCGAGCAGACGCCCGAAAATCCTTTGCCGGCCGCCGTCCTGCAGGATTTCGGCATCGCATCCGTAGGCGAGACTGCCGATGTTCACGGCATCCATATACGGACGAACTTCCTCGTCGGCGGCAAGGATTTCCGCTTTGGCGAAAATTCGGCGTTTACGACGCAAGTCAATAGGGTCGATCTGACCGAGGACGCTGCCGTGCAGATCGAGAGCGCCGACGGGGTGCCGCTTCTCTGGGAAAAATCACTGGGGACGGGGCGCATTTATGCCTACAACGGCGTTGAGCGTGACGACAAGACGAACCTCGGCATCTTCACCGCGATGGCGGCGCACTGCGGCGAGGATGCGATCTATCCCGTCGTCGGTGTGAAGATCTTCGTCCTCGACGATTTTCCCTCCCCCGTGCCCGAAGGGGATTTCTCGCGCATCTACGACGAACTCGGCGTAGATACGGAGACCTTCTACCGCCAGATCTGGTGGCCGTTCATCCGCCGTCTGGCACAGGAGGAGGACATTCGCTATACGGGCGCCATCATCGAGACGTACGGCGCACAGGTCAAAGGGCCGTTCCGGCCGCTTGGCGGACGCGCGGCGCGTGACGGACTGATCATCTACGGGCGCGAACTTTTGAACATGGGCGGCGAGCTCGGCCTGCACGGCTACAACCATCAGCCGCTTGCCCCTGCGGGCTACGGACAGCCGCGGCTCAACTATGTGCCGTGGGAAAGTCAGGAGGATATGGAGGAGGCGCTGCGCGAGCTGAGGAACTACGTCAAGTCCGTCTATCCCGACTACGACTTCCGCTTCTATGTGCCGCCGTCGAACATCATGAGTCCCGAGGGGAAAGCCGCGATCCGCAAGGTGTTCCCCGAGGTCATCGCCTTCGGCTCTCTGTTCGACGGGCCGGCGAATGAGCGCGCCTACTATCAGGGTTTTGAGCGCAAGGACGGCGTCTTTGAACTGCCGCGCATCAGCTCGGGTCATGAGGATGACGGGCTCATGCTCTGGCAGGAAATCAGTGCGCTGAACTATATCGGCGTTTTCTCGCATTTCATCCATCCGGACGAATTGTTCTACGAGGAGAGCGCGAACATGACGTGGCAGGGCATGTCGGAGGGGCTGAAGAGCTTCATGCACAAGATCCGCGTGCGCTATCCGTGGCTGACGGCGGAAACGATTTCGGACAGCCTGCCGCTCTTTTCGGATTACTTCGATATGGATTACCGCGTGCGCCGGACAGATGATCGTCTGGAGCTTTATTCGTGGGGCACGGGCGGCGAGCTGCGCTTCCTGCTGCGCACGGCGAAGGAGATCGAGCGCACGGAAGGCTGCACGGCGGAATTTGCCGATGACGGCGTTTACCTCGTCCGCACGAGTGAGGCGCGAGCCTGCATCTATTGGAAAGGAGAGAAGTGATGCGCATCTGTCTGTTGGCGGAAGGTTCTTATCCCTACGTCGTAGGCGGCGTGTCCTCGTGGATTCAGATGCTCATGGAGGGGCTTCCCGAGCATGAGTTCGTCGTCTACACCATCGGCGCGGAGATGAAGGATCGCGGCAAGTTCAAGTTCAAGCTGCCCGCGAACTGCGTCGGCATCGAGGAGGTGTTTCTCGACGAGATCCTCTCCCTGCGCGCTTCCGACATGCTTGAGGGCATCTTGACGCACGACGATTGCCAGACGCTCTACGAGCTTGTGCGCGGCGAGCACGACATCCCGCTCAAGCGGCTTTTGGAAGTCTTCGCCTACGGGCGCTGGAAGTCGCCGCTCGCCGTCTTCATGTCGAGCGACTTCTTCGATGTGATCGTGCGCGTCTATCGCGAGCAGTACGAAAATCTGCCGTTCACGGATTTTTTCTGGACGATGCGCTCGATGCTCCTGCCGCTCTTCTACTTGCTGCAGCAGAAGCTGCCCGAGGCGGACGTCTACCACAGCGTCGCGACGGGCTACTCGGGCGTCATTGGCGGCATGGCGGCGACGCGATACAAGAAGCCGTACATGATCACGGAGCACGGCATCTACTCACGCGAGCGCGAGGCGGAAATCTTGAAGAGCGACTGGGCGAAGGCGGACTTCAAGGGCGTGTGGATTCGCTACTTCTACTACCTCGCACGCCTTTCGTACCACAGCGCCGATCGCCTCTACACGCTCTTCGAGCACAACGGCAAGATCGCCGCTGACCTCGGCTGCGATCCGGAAAAGATCGAGATCGTGCCGAACGGCGTGCGCATGGAGCGCTTCTCTTCCGTTCCCAAGCTTCTCAATCACAAGGGGCCGATCACGATCAGCGCAGTCGTGCGCGTCGTGCCCATCAAGGACATCTTGACGCTCCTTCGCGCCTTTGCCATCGTCAAGCGCGAACTGCCCGACGCGCACCTCGTCGTCATGGGCGGACTCGAAGAAGATCCCGACTACGTTGCAGTCTGCCATCGCACGGTGCGCATGCTCGGACTTGAAGATGTGACCTTCGCCGGCTCCGTCCCCGTGGCAGAATATCTGCCGAAGATGGACATCCTCGTCCTGTCGAGCATCAGCGAGGGGCAGCCGCTCGCCGTCTTGGAAGGATTCTCGGCGCACCGCCCCTACGTGACGACGGACGTCGGCTGCTGCCGCGAGCTGATCTACGGCGACAGCGGCGACGATCTCGGCACGGCGGGCGCGGTCGTCGCGCCGCTCGACTACGAGGCGATGGCGCACGAGATCGTGCGGCTCGCGAAGGACTACGAGCTGCGCCGCTCGATGGCGGCCATCGGCTTTGCCCGCACGAAGTCGCGCTACACGCACGAACAATTCATTGAGTCGTATCGCAAGGCTTATCAGGACATAGGAAAGGAGGGGGCACATGGCGGGCGTCGGCTTTGAACTCAAGCGTCTCTTTCGGGCGCGCACGGCGACGGGGCATCTCAAGGCGTACTCGTATTCCGCCATCGTCACGACGGGGCCGTTCGCCCTTTTGACGAGCATGGTGCTGCTGATCCAGACGCTCTTCCAGCTCCACGGCACGCCGGAGGCGGAATCGGCAGTCTATCTTGGTGCCGTCGTCTATTCCTTCGTGTTTTCCCAGCTGCTCTCGTGCGGCTTCACGATCGTCCTGACGCGCTACCTCGCGGACTGCATCACCGTGCAGCACTACCGCGATGTGACGCCGTCGCTCTTCGGCATGAGCGCGATCCTGCTCGTGCTCGGCGCTGCCGCCTCCGCGCTCTTCTTTTGGGACAAGCCGCTCGCCTTTGAGCTGAAACTCCTGTCGTACCTCTTCTTTTCGGAACTGCTGCTCGTCTGGACCGCGAGCGTCTATCTGACGGCGGTCAAGCGCTTCAAGTACCTGATCCTCGGCTACCTTGCGGGCGTCCTTTTAAGCGTTGCGCTCGCGGCGCTCCTCTTGGAGCTGGCGTGGCTTTCGCCTGCGGTGGCGGCGCTCTTTGCCATGGACGTCGGCATGGGCGCACTCGTCCTCTTCTTCTTCCTCTATGTGACGAGCCGTTTCGGCTTGCCGAAGGACGGCATGATCTTCGCCTTCCTGCCCTATCTCGGGCGACACGGGCGGCTCTTCATCGGTGCGTTCGGCTACACGCTCGGGCTTTTCCTGCCGAACATCCTCATCTGGCAGGGGCCTTGGGGCGTGCTCATCGAGGACACGTTCCTCTACGCGCCGCGCTACGACGTCGTCGTCTTCTACGCGCTCCTTTCCATCCTGCCGCTCACGACGATGTTTGTCGTCAAGGTGGAGACGCATTTCTACGAGCGCTACGCGCAGTATTTCACCTCCATCACGCACGGCGGCAACCTTCAGATGATCGAGGACGCGCGAAAGGATCTGCTCTACGTCATGTGGTTCGAGCTGCGTCAGGCGTTCGAGTTCCAGTTCGTCTTTACGCTCGTCTTTCTGGCCTTTGGCAACTATGTGCTGTCGTTCGCCGGACTCGATTACAACTCGGTCAACATGTTCAACGTCATGCTCTTCGCAGCCTTCTTCGCGGGCGCTCTGCAGGTTCTCATGATCATGCTTGAGTACTTCGACTTCCAGAGCGGCGTCTGGCGCATCGGCGCGATTGCGGCGCTCGGGAATCTCGCGCTGGGTCTTTTCTCTCTCTATCTCGGGGAAAAGAGCTACGGCTTCGGCTTCTTCCTCGCGACGACGCTTGCGCTCGCCTACGGCATCTGGGCATTGATGCGCTTCGCCAAGAGCATCAACTACTATGTGTTCTGCGCACAGCCCGTCTTCTATCGGGCCGACGCGGGGATTTTCCAAAAGATCGCATATTGGCTCTACGGAGAGGAGCTTCCCGATCTCGAAAGGATGGAAAAAGCATGAGCATACTACAGAAGATGAAACGTCGCAGGGCGCTCGCACTCCTCAAGAGAGCCTGCACCCTGACGCTCGCTCTCGGCATGACGTCGGGCGCGGCGTCGGCGGCGAGCCACGACGCCCTGCACGATGTCTACGGCTACTTCTCCTACATGATGAACGTCCGAGACGAGATACGATCCCACCGCGCGGCTCTCGCGGCGCTCGCCGAAGCACGGGCGGACGTGGAAAGCGCGCGCGCCAACCTCGTCGAGGCGCAGGAAGCGACGCGGGATGCCGCCGCCAACCTCGCGCTTGCCATCCAAAACCTGCGCGCGGCAGAAGAGCATCTCGCCGCCGTTCGCAAGGCGCTCGCGTCGGCCGAAGAAGCGAGCGCCTTGCGAACGGAAGAAGCGATCGCGGCACAGAACGCTGAGGCAGACTACGCACCCGAGGTCGAGGCGCAGCGCACGGCGCTGGAATCGCTCTACCGCGAGGCAGACAGTCTCTCGCGTGCGTCAGATACGACGGGCGGGGAGAATCCCGATCGCGAGAAAGTGGTCGCACGCATCCTCGCGGAAGTCGGCTACGAGCAGAACCGCATCGTCGACGCGCAGCGCATGGTCGAAGAAGCCCTTGCTGCCGAGCGCGGCACGACGCCGGACGCGGCCGGCGCAAAGCTCGCGGCCGTCTCCGCCGAGGTCGATGCGGCGCAGGCGAGGCTCGACGCGATGGAAGCGCAGCTCGATGCGCTGACGGCTCTGCGCGAGCAAACGGAGGACGCGGAGCGCGACGCGCGCGAACTCGTCGCCGACTACACGCAGGAAGCCCAAGCGAGCGAAGCCGACCTCGCCGAGAGCCGCAAGAACAAGGAGGAAGCGGAAACGTACGACGCGGAGGCGAAAGCCTGGGCGCTGCAGGCGGCGGATGAGCAGAAGGCCGCTGAGCGCCGGCTCCTCCAGAGCGAGCACGATCTCGCCTATTTCGGCGAAGGCGCGGGCGCGGAGACGGGCGTCGAGTACTACACATGGCGCGGCGAGAGAGCGGGGCATCAGCTCTATCTGCCGCTTTCGTACTTTTCGCGCACGCACGCGGGCAAGACGAAGCTCGACTACGGCATCTCTGCGGGCTACGTCAAATCCCATACGGGATTTGACAGCGGCGTCTCAGGCTTGACGGATACGCAACTCAGTGTTACGATTCACAATGAAAAGCCTCGGACGAGCGTCCATTATGGCCTCTCGGTCAACCTGCCGACGGGCGAGAGCAAGATTTATCAGCGTGCTGCCGTACCCGAAGGACTCGCACGCTTCACCGACTTCGGTGCGGGCTGGCAGTTCATCCCGAGCGTCGAAGTCACGCACCGCATCAGCGAGCGCGACCGTCTGACGGGGAGGTTCAGCTATGCCATGCGCGGCGGCTACGACTATTCGAAGGAAGTGCCGAATGCGCATGTATCGCCGGGCAACATCTTCGCGCAGGAAATCGAGTACCTCCATGCGGGAGATAAGAAATCGTATATGGTACAGCTCTACCACAACGCAACGTCGAGCGCCGTACAGGACGCGGTGGACACAGACAGCCGCACGATTACGGGCAAAATGCACTACCGCGACGGCGACGACTGGGAGCTTCGCTTCTTCTACAACCAAGCTGTTTCCCCAAAAGACGAACTGCGCTTCTATGCCATCTATGCGCTGACCGAAGCGGCCAAGGGCATCGCCTCGCAGGAAGTCGCGCGGCAGTACTACGGACTCGGCCTGCGCCACCGCGTGTCCGACAAATTGACGTGGCAGATCATGGCGCACTATCAGAACGTGAGCACGACCTACGACCCTTTGCGCACGGCGCTCAACACGGGCAATGGCTTCAAGCGCTGCTCGCTGATCGCAGGCCTTGCGTGGAAGGCGAGCGAGCGCAAAAATCTCACGCTCCAGGTCGAGCGCTATGTGAGAAGCGACGTGGGCGGCGCGGGCTACAACGGCTGGGGCACTGCGCTCTGGTATCAGCAGTCGTTCTGATTTTGTCATCGCGAAGGAGTGTGTATGGGGAAAATAAAAAAAAGCGTTGCCGCGCTTCTCTTAGGAGCGGCGGGACTCTTCGGGCTGCAGCAGACGCCCTTTATCGCAGATGCGCCGAAGGACGCCGCGGCACGCACCGCCGTCGTGCCGGAAACGGCGATGGTCGATCTTACGCAAGCGCTCGGCCGCTATGCACGCGCCCGTAAGGAAGACTTCCTGCTCGTCGGAAACGGCCCCGTGGGGCTTCTGGAAGTGACGGAGGACAATCCCGAGGAAAACGTCGCACGGCTCATCGGAACGCTCGACGGCATCCTCATGGAGTCGGTCTTCTATGACGGCTATGAGGAAGAAGGAGAGATGCCCGAGCGGCGCGATGCAGAGACGGAAGAATACCTCGCCGCCATGCTGCGAAAGCCGCTGCTCGCAGGACGCTCCGTCTTCACGCTCGACTATGTGAAGGGCGAGAAAATTGCCGAGGCAGAAGCGCTCGGACATGCGGCCGGCTACATCTCCGAAGCCGGCGACCGTCTCTTGGATGTGATTCCTGCGCGCGCGCCGCAGGAAGAAAATGCAGCGGACGTCACGCGCCTCAAGCAGGTGAAAAACTTCCTCGCTCTGTTGAACCCCGAGCATTTTCCCACGCGCGAAGCCTACCTCGACGCGCTCGCCGCGACGAACTACGACCTCCTGATCGTCGACCTCTACTATGGCGACCGTCCGCTCACACCCGAAGAGACTGCCCGCCTCAAGCACAAGGCGAATGGCGGCCGCCGCCTCGTCCTCTCTTACATGAGCGTCGGCGAAGCGGCGGATTACCGCCCCTATTGGAAAAAGGAATGGGACAGCGAGCGTCCGCACTGGCTCGCCGAGCCGAATCCCGAATGGCCGGGCAGCTACAAGGCGCGCTATTGGTCAAGAGAATGGCACGACATCCTCTACGGCAGGGAGGACGCCTACCTCGACCGCATCATCGCCGCCGGCTTCGACGGCGCCTTCCTCGACGTCATGGACGCGTGGCAGTATTTCAAGGAATCGGAAATGAAATAGCTCTATCTGATCGGCGCTGTAAATTCCCATACGTAAATTTCCAAAGAAAAGCCGGAGAAGAATTTTCTTTGAAAAAATCTTTCTTTTGTTCTATAATGAAAGAAAGGCTGTTTCACAGCGGTAGAGATTTATACTCGTCTCAAACTGCAGCGGCCGGATAGGAGTTTTACCGATGAAAAGCACCGACATGAGAAGGAAGCGTTCGCTGAAGGTCAGCGGAGCGCACCCTATGGAAACCTTGGGCATTCCTCAGCCGATGCCGCAAGAAGCGAGGAAAGATACAAAGGGGCGGGAGGAGGCGTGCAGAGAGGCGATATTACGCGTCTTCTTGGAAAAGACAAATGTGATCGCTTACCGCTACGAAGTGGCGAAAGACGAAACGACGCTCTGGCAGGCCGCTCCTGGCGAAGAAATGAAAGAAGCACATAGGGCAAACTTCTACGACTATTTTACCAATGAAGTGCTCGCGGATGCCGACCAGCGCGAGGAAGTGCTCGCACGCTTGACAGACGCCTGCCGGAGGATTCGCGACGATGTCGTCGAGTATCGGGTCAAGACGAAAGACGGCAGTCCGCTTTGGCGGCGCACGTCGTATCGCAGCTTGGCGGCAGAGGACGGACAGATCTATGCGGTCGTCGGACTCATGGAGGATCTGCACGATACTACGCACATGATGGAGCGGCAGGAGGCACAGCTGAAACGCGATCCGCAGACGAGGCTCTTTGACCGCGAGGGGTTGGAACTTCTCGTCAACCATCAGCTCATGAATCTATTGCGCGGCGAGAAGGGTGTGCTCTTCATCGTTGGCATCGACGACTACGAAGAGCTTTGTGAAGCGTTGGGCGAGTCAGCATGCAATGGCTACATCGGCACGCTCTCAGACTCCGTTCGTGCGGACTTCCGAGGCGTCGATGTCTTCGGGCGCGTCAAAAGAGATGAGGTTGCCGTCTTCATCTCGGGACGCATCTCCATCGATATCATCGAAAAGCGTGCGCAGCGCATTCTTGATCTCTTCCTGCGCGTGCAGCCGCAGGACCATGCGCCGGTATCATTCAGCATGGGTATATCGGTCACGGGATCGCCTGCAGAGACGTTTGATCACATGGTCGATGAGGCGGAGGAAGCCATGCTGTCAGCGCGTAGGTTCGGGCCGAACCGCTGCCGCATGTACGACGAGATCAAGGGATGAGGTTTATTCTTGACATGAAAAAAGAGGGGCTTCCCAGCGGAAGCCCCTCTTTTTCTGTCAGATCTGCTGGCGTTCGTTTGTGATCGGCATGCCCGAGATATGAGCGTGCAGGATCTTCCAGCCTTCCTGCGAGGTGCGGCGGTACATCTGGCTCGTGCGTCCCTTATGCTCGATCTCCGTGCCATCGGAGCGCAGCTTGCCGTGAAAGTCCCATGTGTACATGGCAATCGCCGTATCGCGGTAGACTTCGATCTCGAGGTCGCGGAACTCGAAGTGGCGCTCCGTGTAGAGCTTCTGCAGACGATCAATGTAGAAGTGCTGCCGGATGTTCTCCCAGCCGATGTCCTCCCCGCGCGGGTGCACCATGGACGTCTTCGGTCCTGATTGCCAGATGCTGTCTGCAAGCGCCGTGTTTGCATCATTCAGCGTCTTTTTGTAGAGATCGACGAACTCCTCTACGATGGCGGCGTCTCCTTCACGAACTGTCATGGACGATTCCTCCTTTGGATGGGGAGAGTGACCGTATGGAGCAAGAACCCCGTTCGGGGCAAAGGGTCACACTGCCCGATGTTGAAATTTTCCACAATCATCTGTTTTTATTTTACCATGAAAATCCAAGAGGTCAAGTCCGAAGGGCGCAGACTGATTGGCTAAGCTTCGGTAAGATATGTTATACTAGCATTGACGTATCTAGCCCTCTATAGACTTTAGCGCAGAGGAGCCGCTGCCCGAATGCGCCACATGAAGGAAAGGGAAAATCGCATACAATGAAAACACCGCTTCACTATCAAATTTCCGAATACGACTGCGGACCGACATCCATGCTCAATGCCATGAGCTTCCTCTTCTCGCGTGAGGAACTGCCGCCCGAGATCCTGCGCAATACGATGCTCTACTGCCTCGACTGTTACGGAAAGGAAGGACACCCTGGCAAGAGCGGCACCTCGTGCATGGCGATGATGTTCCTGTCGAACTGGCTCGACGGCTTCGGCAGGGCAGGTCTGCTCCCCGTATCGAGCCGCTATCTTCGCGGCGAGGAAGTATTCATCGGGGAAGGCAGCCGACTCAACGACGCGCTGTGTCGCAAAGGCGTCGCCGTCGTGCGCCTGTGGTTCGAGGTCGAGCACTATGTGCTCATGACGGGCGTCAAGGATGAGGAAATCCTGCTCTTCGATCCCTATTATCAGGAAGAGCCGTTCAAGGGTGCAGAGTCTTCTGTGCGCATAGATCTGAAGCATCCCCTATGGTACAACCGCCGCGTCCCTTTCTCCTTCTTCAACCGTGAGACGCAGGAGCTGTACGCACTCGGAGAGAAAGATACGCGCGAAGCCGTACTGCTCTTCAACGATACGACGAAGCTCACGGCAGAGAAATCCATCGAATACTTCATCTGAACGATGGATTGACCGCGCAGATCGCATCAAAAAAGCCGCTGCATGTCCGAAAGGTTCATGCAGCGGCTTTCTTTACGGCAAACTGGACACACAAACGTCCACTTCGCGGACAAAAGTACGCCGCCCTTAATGAAAGTTCCGAGAAGCTATGTCATACGGGCGCAGACTTTCATTTTTTCTCCGCCTTCGTCGATGATTTCAGCTGCGCCGCCATCTTCGACGATGATTTCGCCGAAATGTCTACAGAAGACACTTGTTCCTGCAACGGTCTTGCCGCAGGCTGCGGGCGCACTTTCAGTTCAATGCCGGCACGCGGATTCATCTCGCTGCGCCCCTTGAAGATACCGCCGTCCTCGATCTGGAAAGCGTTGACCTTGACATCGCCGATGAGCTGCCCTTCGCTGTGGATCGTCAGTCCCTCTTCCGTCTGCGCGTTGCCGTGTACCGTGCCCGATACGTCAAGCGAGCGCGCAGAGACGTTACCCGTGACCATGCCTGTCTCTCCGACGATTACGGAGCCGGAGAGTTTTAGCTCACCCTCGATCTCCCCGTCGATGCGCAGATTTCCCGTGCCGCTGACCTCGCCATGAATCTTCGTGTTCTTGCCGATGATCGTTTCTATATCGCCTGAGGCGGAACTGTCATCGCGCCTTTTCATCACACCAAACATAGACTCCCCACTTCCTATAAATAGCTTGCCGGATTCACTGTCTCGCCATTGACATGGATCTCATAGTGGACATGCGGCCCCGTCGAAAAACCCGTGCTGCCCATATAGGCGATGACATCACCGCGCTTCACATGCTGTCCCTCGTGCACCAAGACTTCGGACGCATGACCGTAGCGCGTGAGGATGCCGTTGCCATGGTCAATATCGACCATGTTGCCGTAGCCGCCTCCGTTCCAGCCAGCCGTCGTCACGACGCCGTCCGCCGTCGCCACGATGGGCGTCCCCATATCGTTGGCGATGTCGATACCTGGATGAAAGTCTGTGCCGTTCCAACGCCAGCCGAAGGGTGACGATATGTCGCCCGATGTCGGCCAGCCCGAAGGGACATTTCCCGGCACGCTCGTCCGCGCCATCTTATCCTTTTCGGCCGCACGCGCCGCCGCTTCTTCTCGCTGCTTCTCATATCTCGCTTCAAGCTCCGCGAGGTTTTCGCGCCGCTCAGGCAGACCACGCGACATCGCATCGAGCGCACGGCGCACCTGTGAGACTTCCGCCGGCACAGCCGGCCCGCCCTGCCCCGTATGCTTGGCAGGCTCGTCCGCCGCCCCCTCGTCGAGCAGGCGGCGCAGCGTCTTCTCACGCTCTGTGAGCTTTTCCATCTCGCTCTGCAGATTCTGCGCCTCCTTGGCAAGCTCCTTCAGTTCCGCCTGACGGCCTGTCTCAGTGGGCGTCTCCGCCTTCGCGTCCGACGCGCTGCTCCAAAGGCTGTACGACACATAGCCGAATCCCGCCAGTAGAACCACGCCAAGAGCCGCCAGAGCGCACGCCAAAAGCTTCAGCCTCCGAACCGAGAAGCTGTAGCTTCGCACTGTCTCACCCTGGTGCGGGATGACCTTCAGCGTATACTCACGCTCGTCCGGCTTCTTTCCTTTCGTATTCAAGCCATGATCCCCCAACGATTTTGAAGAATGATACCACTTTTCTCATACAGTTATCATTATAGCATAGAAGAAAAGAGAAGATCAAACGTTTTAGGTCGCAATTTGAAGGAGGAATCCGCATGAGCAACATCTATGGTTACATTCGTGTATTTAGCGTGAAGCCCCAAGAGGTCAAGCCGAAGGCGCAGACCGATTGGTCAGGCTTCTGTAAGGGCGTGCGGACATATGTTCAGCGTACCTCCTTGATGATGCCATTGCAGGAAACGGGCGCAAAATAAAACAGGCATAGCCGGTTTTACGAACTGGCTATGCCATATTTTTTTTGCGAAAGCGGTATCCGTAAAGGAAGTTATCAAACGTCCACGGTTTGGACACTGTGCGCTGCCCGTAATGAAATGGGATAAGCAGACATGACGTATAGGTTGCATCCTATGGTATAATAGAGGAAAAATCGTTGATCTGCGATAAAGGAGGCGCCATGAAAATTCTGATTGCCTTGAGAGCAAACGAGCATCATAAGGAACAGCTGCAAAGAAATGCAACAGGGGCGGAGCTTCTTTTCATCCCTGCCGATCAGGTGCGTGAAGAAGACCTCGCCGATGTTGATGCCATCATCGGCAATGTGCCGACGGAGCTTCTGCCTGCAGCGAAGAAATTGCGCTGGTTGCAGCTCAATACGGCAGGAGCAGACACTTACTGCAAAGAAGGCGTGCTCAAGGACGATGTCCTCCTGACGAATGCGACGGGAGCCTATGGCCTTGCCCTTTCCGAGCATCTGCTCGCACAGCTCCTCGCGATGATGAAGAAGCTCTATCCCTACTACGACAACCAGAAGAAGGGAATCTGGCACGATGAAGGGAGCGTCACCTCGATCGAGGACGCGACCGTCTTGATCCTCGGCGCAGGCGACATCGGTCGTGCCTTCGCGCGCCGCGTCAAGGCGCTCGGTGCTTACGTCATCGGCGTGCGCCGCCGCGAGGGAGCAAAGCCCTTCGGCATCGATGAGATGGGCACGATGGAAGAACTCGATTCTCTGCTCGCACGTGCGGATGTCGTCGTATCGGTTCTGCCAGGGACAACGGCGACGAGGGGCATCTTCGACAAAAAGCGCTTTACTGCGATGAAAAAAGGCTCCTACTTCCTGAACATCGGGCGCGGCAACGCCGTCGTCACGGAAGACCTCATCGAAGTGATGAAGGAAGGCCGTCTCGCAGGCGCGGCGCTCGACGTCACAGATCCCGAGCCCCTTCCCGCCGATCACTCGCTCTGGCATACACCGAATATTTATATAACGCCGCATATCTCGGGCGACGATCACCTGAGCGCAACACAGGACAAGATCGTTCAGATCGCTGCGAGAAATCTTGCGGCATTCATGCAGGGCGTACCGCTCGAAAACCTCGTCAATCGCACGACGGGATACAAGGACTGAGGAGGGATACCATGCGTCAATGCATGGACATGGAGAACCTGCACCGCAGGCTCAGAAAGATTCGCGGACAGGTCGAGGCTCTCGACCGCATGGTCGAGGAGGAAATTCCATGCGAGGATCTTCTCTCACAAATCAATGCCGCAAAGGCTGCGCTGCACAAATGCGGTCAGATCGTGCTCGAAGGCCACATCCAACACTGCGTGAAAGACGGCATCGCCCACGGCGATGCGGAAAAGACGGTCGAGAGCTTCACCAAGGCGGTCGAGCGCTTCGCCAATATGGGATGAGACTTTGTGAACGTCAGCTGCACCCTGTGGGCTTGATTTGCGGAACGTTTTCATATACGACTTTGGCATACGGATTAAAACGAATACCGAAAGCGCCCGGCTAATTCTACTTCTTCTCGCCAAATTGCGCGAGAGCTTCGGAGAAGTCCTCAACGAGTTCGACCGCGCCCGTGTATTCGCCGTTCTCGTCGTAGATGGCGAGATAGCGCACGCCGACAGGCTTGCCCTTGATATAGCGATAGATCTCCATGCGATCGCGCTTCTTCGCCTTGAAATCGGCGACGAGCTGCTCGATGATCGGCACGATGTTGGCGGGATGGCAGTTGTAGACCTTGCTGCCCAAAGCGATGCGCGGGCGCGCGAAGACCTGCCCGGGATTCGAGAAGAAGCGCAGCATCTCGTCCTTGTCGATGTAGGTGATGTCGACGGGCAGGAGGTTCAAGATGGCTTCCAGCTCCTTGCAGCCGATTTCGCCCGTCGATAGCCGCACCTTGCCCGAGGCGATCATCTTGCGCTCTTTCGCTTCTGCCTCCGCAACATAGGCATCGCCCGCCGCCCATTTCGGTGCATCCTTGATGAATGCGATGCCGAATTCCGGCATGTCGCGGTAAATCATGAGCCAATCTTCTTCAGAGAAGAAGCGCAGCGTCAGCGGGAAGAGGATCTTCTCTTCCTTGTAGATCATGTCACGGATGCGCTGGAAAAAGGCCGAATAACGCTCCTCTTCGCCCGAGATCCCATCGCCGAACGACTTCATGAGTGCGCGAAGCTCCGCCTTGATCTCGTCATCGACACCCCACATGACGCCCGAAGGACCCGTCACGCCGTAGCGGTAGAGAAGTGTCATGAGCAGCGATTCCTTCTTGCCGTAGTGCGAGTAGATCGCGTGCAGTTCGCCGAGACCGCGGCTCAAGCCGGAGACATCGTTCGCCTCCAAGGCGGTTTTCAGGCGATCAAGGAGTTCGGACAGCCCCTTGTTTTCGAGATTTAACACCGTAAGCGGATGCCCGTCGGGCAGATCCTGCACCTCGGGTGCGGCGTCCGCAGCGGGCGCTGTGCCGCCAATATGCCCGTGGAAGAGTGCCGAGTGCACGTCGCAGAGCTTCTGCACCTCGTGAATCGGCGTACCGCCTTCGATGAGCTGCTGCTCGGCAGCGGAGATCTCCTCGGCCGAAACGCTCGCGAAGCCTTTGATGAAATCTTTGCGTACCGTCTCCAGAGACTCGCCCGCCGAAAGGCGCTGCAGGAAACCCTTGAGCACAGCCGCGCGTTCCGTCGCCTCTCCGTCCACCGCGCCTGCCGTCGCAGCTGCATGGGTGCAGCCGCAGCCGCCTTCGCCGTGCACATGGGGCTGCGCCTCGTGCGTACCGCAAGAGCTGCACGCATGCGCCGCAGCAGCTTCATCCTGCTTGATCGTGAAACCGCGTGCCTCCAGCTCGCGCACGACGTCTTCCAACTTCATTCCTTTGATCGCCACACCCTTGGGCACGGTCATGACGCGCCCCATGACGTTCAAGACCATCGGATTCGTAATCTCCTTGAAGCCGATCTCTGCCATTGCCTGCTGAAACTCCGGAAACTCCTCGACAAGTTCCGCCACCGTTTTATTTAAGTCCAATTCCTTTTTCATATCGATCTCTCCTGTTCCAAATCTGAATGCGTTTCTCATTGCTGTCATTATAACAAATACAGATTGCGCTTGTCGTCATATTTGTTACGGGTTTTGGAGAGACCGAATTTGCAATGCGGTTGCTTCTTGGCGTATTTCGACGAGACGTCGATCTTTTCCGAAGATGAGCCAGATGTCATTGCCAGCGAATTGACTCCCTTGAGAAACCAAGATAAGCATGACGCACATCATACCGCCATACCGCTCGAAAGGACACTTCATGAGACTCATCTATCGTCTGCATCGCTGGATCAGTGCCGTATGTGCGTTCTTCTTCCTGCTGCTCGTCTTGACGGGACTGCCGCTGCTCTTCAACGGCGATATCGCGCGCTGGAATGCGCTTGAAAAACGGCCTGCCTTCGGCGAGACATCCTCTCGTATGCTTTGGGCAGAAGCGGTAAGGGGCTTGGAGCGGATCGAGCGCGAGAATCCCGGGCGCAGGGTGCAGTCGATTTCCGCCTATCCCGAGCGCGGGCTTCTCGTCTATCGGTTTTCGCACACCGGCGGCGGATATGGCGTGTCTGCGCTCGCCTACGCGCCGCAGCAGGACACGCTTGTGCCTTGGCGGAGCGGCGGCGTCAAATCGCCCGCGCTCGCTGCCTTCATGGGCTGGATGCATCACCTGCATCTGCGTCTCGCCATGGGGCAGGGCGGCATGATCTTCCTCGGCATCATGTGCTTCTTGAGCTTCCTCTCGCTCTTGGGCGGGGTGCTTCTCTATCCGTCCTTCATGAAGCGGCGGCTTTTCGGCGGTATGCGAGGTGGCACGTCAGCGGGCAGTTTTTTCGACTGGCACATCTTCCTCGGCATCATCACGGCAGTCTGGGCGGCGCTCTTGACCTTGAGCGGAATCGCCATCGTCTTCGGCATGCTCGGCTACAGCAGCTATGCCGAGGATGTGATAGCAAGTGTGCCGCAGAGGGAAAGTGCGCCGCCCGCCATAACCTTCGCTGAGATGATTGCTTATGCAAAGGAGCATTTTCCCGCCCAGGAGATTCTCTACCTCGACGCTGCCGAAGGATCAACCCCCGCCGCATTGACGCTGGCGGATGCCGAGAGACCGCAGATGTTTCGCGGGCAGGACGTCTACCTGCTGCGCACGGCGGGCGGCGAGATCGAGAACTTCACGAAGCCCTTGCCGCGCTGGCTCGTCTTTTGTGATGCCGTGCGCGATCTGCACCTGCACAATCATTCGACGATGTTCCTGAAGATCATCTGGGCGGTTCTCGATCTGCTTTGCGCCGCCGTCATCGTCACGGGCTTTTGCGGCTGGCTGCAGAGAAGCCGCCGCAAAAAGGAGAGACCGCCCGTGCTCGCGCCCCATCCGGCGGCGAAGGCTGTGCCGTGGAAGGCGCCTGCGCTCTTCGTCGCGCTCTCCCTCGTCGCCATGGCCGCGCCGCTTGGCGATACGCTTGCGGGCAATATCGTGGGATCTGCCGCGTGGCTCGCGTTCTTCGTCAGCGCTTTCGTGCTATGGCGGCGCGGCAAGCGGTAAAAAGAAAATGGCAGCTTCGTCCATGCGGTGAGGTTGCTATTTTTTATTCGGAACAACAGCTGTGTGCCTATGCCAATCTTTTTCTAAAAAATCGCTTGACAAACTTTCTCGACCTCGCTATAATGGCCATAACGATTAAATAATCACTTAATCATTAAGGAGGAACTCCCATGAAAAAGAGCTACAAGATCGAAGTCGAGTGCGCGAACTGCGCTCAGATGATGGAAGACGCAACGAAGAAGATCGAGGGCGTAAAGGACGCAACGGTGAACTTCATGGCGCTGAAGATGAAGGTCGAATTCGCCGACGGCAGCGAGCCGGCTGAAGTCATGCCGCGCGTCTTAGAGGCCTGCCGCAAGATCGAAAGCGACTGCAATATTGAATTCTGAGCCGTCCAAGAGGCAAGTCCGAAGGACGCAGACGATTGGGAAACGGCTCGAATGCGAAAACGTCCCAAGAACGCGAGCTGCAAGCGAAGCGTGATTGGTTGACGTTGACCGCCCAGAGTAGGATTCAACATCACGTCGCCAGAAAGCAGGTATTTTCGTGAACAAGAAACAAAAAAGAAATCTCATCCGCATCCTTCTGGCGGCCGCCTTGATGATCGTCTTGAGCCAGCTGCCCGTGGCGGGTCTGCCGCGCTTCTTCCTCTACGTCGTGCCGTACCTCATCGTCGGCTATGACATCATCATCAAGGCAGCGAAGGGCGTATGGAATCGTCGTCCGCTCGACGAAAATCTCCTGATGTCGATCGCGACCATCGGCGCGATGGGGCTTGCTCTCTACGAGGATGGCGACTATGTGGAAGGCATCGCCGTCATGCTCTTCTACCAGGTCGGCGAATGGTTTCAAAGCTATGCCGTCGGCAGAAGTCGCAGAAACATTGGCGAGCTCATGGACATCCGCCCCGACTACGCGAATGTGGAAGAGGATGGAAAGCTTATACGCCGTGACCCCGACGAAATCGAAATCGGCACGGAGATCGTCGTGCAGCCGGGCGAGAAGATCCCCATTGACGGCATCATCACGGATGGCGCATCGACGCTCAATACGAGCGCACTGACGGGCGAGAGCCTGCCGCGCGACGTAGAGAAGGGGCACGCCGTCTTCAGCGGCTGCATCAATCTCACGGGCGTCTTGAAGATTCGTACGACGAAGGAGTTCGACGAATCGACCGCCTCGAAGATTTTGGAACTTGTCGAGGATGCCAGCGCGCGCAAGTCGCGTTCGGAGACGTTCATCGCACGTTTTGCGCGCGTCTATACGCCGATCGTCGTCGCGGCCGCCATCCTCCTCGCCATCGTGCCGCCCGTCGTGTGCCTCGCCGCGCTCGATGCCGCGCCCGACTGGGGTACATGGATTTACCGCGCCCTGATCTTCCTCGTCATGAGTTGCCCATGCGCACTCGTCGTCAGCGTTCCCCTGAGCTTCTTCGCGGGCATCGGCGGTGCGAGCCGCGAGGGCGTGCTCGTCAAGGGCGCGAACTACCTCGAAATGCTCGCCGAGGTCGACACCGTCGTCTTCGACAAAACGGGTACTTTGACCCGTGGCGTCTTCGAGGTCAACGCCGTGCATCACAGCACGATGGATGACAAAAAGCTTCTGGAGCTTGCCGCGCTCGCCGAGAGCGCTTCGTCGCATCCCATCAGCCGCAGCCTGCAGCAGGCTTACGGCAAGGAGATTGATCGCTCGCGCGTCACGGACATCGCGGAGATCGGCGGTCTCGGCGTGACGGCGAAGGTCGACGGTATCGAAGTGGCCGCCGGCAATGGCAAGCTCATGGAGCGTCTCGGAATTGAGTACCGCCCGTGTCACCACCCGGGCACAATCGTGCAGATGGCGGTCGCAGGCAAGTACGCCGGACACATCGTCATCTCCGATGCGCTCAAACCGACGTCGGAGGCGGCGATCAAAAGTCTGCATGAAGCGGGCGTGAAGCGCGCCGTCATGCTCACAGGCGACGCGCATGCCGCCGCTGAGAAGGTCGCGGCGGAACTCGGCATAGACGAGGTCAAGAGCGAGCTTCTGCCTGCCGACAAAGTGCAGGAGGTCGAGCGCCTGCTCGCGGGGAAAACGGCGAAGAAGCTCGCTTTCGTCGGCGACGGCATCAACGACGCGCCCGTCCTCAGCCGCGCCGACATCGGCATCGCCATGGGCGCGATGGGCTCTGACGCTGCCATCGAGGCCGCCGACGTCGTATTGATGGACGACGATCCGCTGAAGCTGCCGAAGGCGATCCGCATCGCGAGAAAGTGTATGGCGATCGTGCATCAGAACATCGTCTTCGCCATCGGCATAAAGCTCCTGTGCCTCGTGCTCGGCGCCGTCGGCATCGCCAACATGTGGTTCGCCATCTTCGCTGACGTCGGCGTCATGGTTCTCGCCGTCTTGAACGCGCTGCGCGCTCTCTTCGTGCGCAAGATGTAAGCCGTGAGTATCGGGCGATCGGAACGAGAATCATTCATATTAAACAAATAGGGATTGACGGTATTTGCCGCCGGTGTTATGATACAGGAAAGTCCGTATCTACAAACTATTCTATGAGGAGGAATTGTCATGGAATTGAAAGGTTCACAGACCGAAAAGAATCTTTGGGCGGCATTTGCCGGTGAGTCACAGGCCTATACGAAGTACGGTTACTATGCATCGCGTGCGAAGAAGGACGGCTTCGAGCAGATTTCGGCGCTTTTCACGGAGACTTCGGGCAACGAGAAGGAGCATGCGAAGATCTGGTTCAAGCTCGTCGCGGGCATCGGCACGACGGCGGAGAACCTTGAGGCAGCCGCTGACGGCGAGCACGAGGAATGGACGTCGATGTATCCCGAGTTTGCCAAGGTCGCAAGGGAAGAGGGCTTCACGAAGATCGCAAATCTCTTCGAGGCCGTCGCAAAGATCGAGAAGGAGCACGAGGAGCGCTATCGCCTCTTGCTCGCAAACGTCAAGGATGAGAAGGTCTTCAAGAAGGACGAGAAGATCATCTGGCAGTGCCGCAACTGCGGCTACGTCTGCGAATCGCCGCAGGCACCGCAGGTCTGTCCTGTCTGCGCCCATCCGCAGGCATATTTTGAACAGCTCAAGAAGAATTATTGATTCAGCGCGTCCTGCAAAAGGAAACGGGGCTGCTGCACGTCCATTTCGTGCAGCAGCCCCGTTTTTTAGCTGTATGATCGCGCGCCGACTATAGCCGCGTGCTGAAGTTTGCCACATAGCCGAGCTGGGCGGCGTGGTCGTGGAAGAAGTCGAACATCGTCGTGAACATGTCGCGGTTCTCCTTCTTCATGGCGTTCGTCATGATCTTCAACGCGCCCTTCGCGCCTTCGTCGTGCAGGATGCCAGGTGGGTCGAGGAGCGTCATATCGCCATGCTTCTGCTCCGTACGGAAAGCATGCTTCTCGATCGTTTCCTTCCAGCCTGCAAGCGTCAGCGGCTCGACGTGGACGTTGATCGCCTTGGAAAGCCCGGCCATAAGCTCGTGCTGCACCTTCGGGTCTTCCTCGCGGAAGACGACGTCGTGCGTCAGAAGAACGCCGCCGGGCTTCAGGACGCGCGAATACTCCTTGAGTGCGCGCTCCTTGTCCTCACCGATGAGCATCGTGAGCATCGCCTCGTTGATGACGACATCGAAGCTCGCATCCTCGAAGGGAAGCGCGAAAGCGCTGCCGTTGACGACGGAGAGCTTGTCTTCGAGCTTCTTTTTCTTGATATTTTCACGCGCTTTTTCGAGCGCCGCCTCATCAAGGTCTATGCCGACGACTTCGCAGCCGTACCGCTCGGCGACGAGGATCATCGTCGTCCCCATGTTGCACGCAACTTCAAGAACTTTGCACGACGGCTCGATCTTCGCCTTCTCCAAGAGCCAGTTCGTCGCGTCGATGCCGCCCGGGCGCAGCTTCGTCTTCCCCATTCTCGCCAAAAAGGTATGTCCTGTTTCACGCATGATCGTCATCTCCTTTATATAATAGGCAGTTATCTCTATTAATTCTCATTATAGTAAGGAAAAGACAAAAAGTCAACAGTTTTCCTATTGAATTTATATGATTTTTACATCTGTGCCGAAAGCGCGGCGCAGAAGCTGTCCGTTTTTTACGACAGGACTCAAGCGCGTGCAGCAGCCGTTCTTTCTTGCTATAATAAACACAGCGTTTTCTCAAGACGAGAGAATGGTGTGCGATACAGGGAGGAGTACCCCACAATGAAACCATACGAAAAGTACATGTTGATCAGCGACCTTGACGGTACAATCGTGCCTCATGGGAAGGCGATTTCTGCGGCGAATGCGGAGGCGTTTCGCGCTTTTGTCGCGGGCGGCGGCCTTTTTGGCATTGCGACGGGGCGCACGCCCGAGGCGGCAGGCGGCTATGTCCGCGGACTGCCGATCACGGCGCCGAGCATCTTCTTCAACGGTTCCATGCTCTACGACTGGCAGGCGCGGAAGGTTCTCGCGCAAAGAAATTTGCAGGGCGCAGAAGACTCGCCCAATATCTGGCCGCGCTTCGCCGCCGAGTGCTTGAAGATGTTTCCGCAGGCGTGCGTCGAGGTCTATACGGAAGAAGCCTGCTGCATCGTCAGCCCTGAAGAGAACGACGATCCACGGCTCGTTCGGGAGTTCTATCGCTGCCGGCATATACCTCTTGCCGACGTTTCCGACATGCGGCGGACGCCGTGGCTCAAGCTCCTCGTCTGCGATGCGCCGCCCGCGCTGCACCGTGTGGAGCGTCTTGCGAAGAATTTCGGCACAGCGAGACTCAGCCACCATTTCTACTCCGAGGCCAATTATTATGAGTTCGTTGCCCAAGGCGTATCAAAGGGAGCCATGATCGAAGAGATTCGAGGACTTCCCATCTGCCAAGGAAGGCGCATCATCGCCCTCGGCGACTACTTGAACGACCGGGAGATGATCGAGCTTGCCGACATCGGGATCGCCTCGGGCAACGCGCATGAGAGTATCAAGCAGGCCGCCGACTTCACGGGCTGCCGGGCGGAAGATGATCTCGTCGTCTGGCTGCTCGCACATTTCGCCGAAATCACGGCGCAAAAAAGCGCGGATTGATGCGCCGGCATCCTTCCGCCCTCCTGCGATCCGCGCCGCTCGTCTTTGCACAGGTCGTGCGGCAAAACTGCCGCATCATGCAAAAATCCCTGCCGTCAATCGAGCGGCAGGGATTTCTCTTCAAGGGTGAACTTTGAGAGTAAAGGCGAAGGGCAGCAGTTCTTCTTTGGTCACGACGCGGCGCTTTCCCGCGAGGTTGGCGAGAATGATGCGCTCGACGGAGAATTCGGCGATGACCTGGCGGCACGCGCCGCACGGCGAGCACGGCAGCTCGCCGTCTGCGACGACGGCGAGTGCCGCAAAGCGCTGGACGCCCGCAGCGACGGCGCTGAAGATGGCGGTGCGCTCGGCGCAGTTCGTCAGACCGTAAGAGGCGTTTTCGATGTTGCAGCCCAAGAAGACGCGCCCGTCGGGCGCGAGCGCCGCCGCGCCGACGGCAAAGCCCGAATACGGCACATAGGCATGGGCGCGCGCTTTCTTGGCAAGCTCGATGAGAGATTCATCGTCCATCTGCGCCGCCCTCCTTCTCTTCACGTCTTGCCATGGCGGCGCGGATCTCAGCGAGGAGCGCGTCGCTCATGACGTCTTTTGCCTCTTCCTCGTGCGCCCTTTCGGCGTGGCCGAAGCTTTCCTTCGTGACGCGCGCGAAGATGCGCGGGCGCTTCTCGGGCGGCTCGGCTGCGATCTCAAGGGCGCGGGTATAGCAAGCGGCTGCGGGTGCGAGCCGGCTTTCATCGTTCGTGCAGAGCACGGCGAGCGCCTCTCCTGCTTCGATGGCTTCGCCCGTCTTTTTCAAGATGCGGATGCCTGCCGCATGGTCGATGCGGCTTTCTTTCGTCTCGCGCCCCGCGCCAAGCATACAGGCGGCCTGGCCGATCTTTTCGGCGTCCATGTGCGTGATATAGCCGGCCCTCTCGGCGAGAATTTCCAAGTGAAACGCCGCCTGCGGCAGTTTTCTTGGATCGGCGAGGCAGGAAGCGTCACCGCCCTGCGCCTCGACCATGGCGGCAAAGGTGCGAAAGGCGCTGCCGTCCTCGATGGCCTTCTCTGCAAGCCTTTGGCACTCGGCGAAGTCGCCGCGCCCGATGAGGCGCAGCATGTCGGCGGCGAGCGCGAGGCTGACCTCCCTGAGGTCGGCGGGGCCTCTGCCCTTGAGCACTTCCATGGCTTCGGCGACTTCGAGCGCGTTGCCGACGGCAGATCCCAAGGGCACGTCCATGTCGGTAATGACGGCGGAGGTCTTTCTTCCCGCACCCTCGCCGATGGCGACCATGGCACGCGCGAGCGCGAGCGCGTCGTCGAGCGTCTTCATGAAGGCGCCGCTGCCCGTCTTGACATCGAGCACGATCGCCGCGCTGCCCGCCGCGAGTTTCTTGCTCATGATAGAGGCGGCGATGAGCGGAATGGAGTCGACCGTCGCCGTGACGTCGCGCAGCGCATAGAGCTTCTTGTCGGCGGGTGCAAGCTCGCCCGACTGCCCGATGAGGGAAAGCCCCGTCTTTTCTATAACGGCGAAAAAGTCTTCGCGCGAGAGCGTCGTCTGAAAGCCCGGAATGGATTCGAGCTTGTCGACGGTGCCGCCCGTGTGGCCGAGACCGCGCCCGCTCATCTTGGCGATGCGCCCGCCCGCCGCCGCGACGATGGGGCAGGCGATGAGCGTCGTCTTGTCGCCGACGCCGCCCGTCGAGTGCTTGTCGACCGTGGAGCTGCCAAAGGCCGAGAGGTCGACCTCGTCGCCCGAGGCCGCCATGGCGAGCGTTAAGTCGCGCATCTCCTCTTCCGTCATGGAGCGAAAGCAGATCGCCATGAGCATCGCCGCCATCTGATAGTCGGGAATCTCACCTTTCGTGAATCCCTCGACCATGGCGCGGATCTCGCTTGCAGCAAGCGGCTCGCCGCGCTTCTTCTTCGTGATGAGATCATACATGCGCATGGAGATTCCTCCCAGAAACTAGAAAGAGAACGGCACGAGGCCGGAGAGCCAGCCCATGAAGCGCATCGTCCAGCCGAACCACATCATGACGCCGAGCACGACGAGCGAGACGCCCGCGACCTTCTGCACGGCAGGCAGGAAGCGATAGAGCGTGCGCACGCGCTTTTCGAGTCGCTGCCAGAGGAGCGCGAGCACGAAGAACGGCAGGGCGAAGCCGAGCACGTAGAAGCCGAGCAGCCAAAGCCCCTCGACGACGGTCGCGCGGCTTCCCGCATAGATGAAAATCGCCGCGAGGATCGGCCCCGTGCACGGCGTCCAGCCGACGGTAAACGACATGCCCAGAAGGAAAGAGCCGACGACACCCTCCGATGGGCGATGCAGGAACGGCCGCCACTCGCGATAGAGGAAGCGCGGGCTGATGAGTCCCGAGAGGAACAGTCCCAAGAGCGCGAGCATGACGGCCCCCGCCTTTTCCAAAAGCGCGAGATGACCCACGAGAAACTGCCCGAGCACCGTCGCCGTCGCGCCGAGCGCGAGAAAGACGACGGCGAAGCCTGCGAGAAAGGCCGCGACGTTGCGAAAGAGCGCACGCCCTGCCGCAGCGGGCGGCGCCGAAACACCTGCCGCGCCGCTTGAGGCCGTTGCGCCGCTTGAGGCCGTTGCGCCATTTGAAGCCGCCGCGCTGCTCGATCCCGCGAGGATCAGCACGAAGGTCGGCAGCATCGGCAGCACGCACGGCGAGACGAAGGAGACGACGCCGGCGAGAAACGCCGCGCCGAAGGAGATTGCTTCCAAGAGAAAACCTCCTACTTCGCCGCGCGCGTGAGTGCCGTTTCCAGCTCCGCCGCCGTCGTTCCGCCGATCTTCTTCAGCAGGATCTTGCCATCCCGGTCGATGACGTAGGTCGTCGGAATGGCGCGAACCTTGTAGGTATCCGCCGCCTCTCCCTTGAGGTCGAGGAGCACGGGCATCGTGTAGCCGTTGTCCTTGAGGAACTTGTCGACCGTGTCCTTCGGCTCCTGCAGGTTGACGGCGTAGAATGTGACCTCGCCTTCATGCTTCTTGGCGAACTCGTTGAGCTCGGGCATCTCGGCGCGGCACGGCGGGCACCATGTCGCCCAGAAGTTGATGACGTAGAGCTTCTTGTCCATGGCGGCGTTGATCGCGACCTCCGAGCCGTCGAATGATGTCGCCTTGAAAGGCGGCGCCGTCCCTTCCACGCCCTCTGCATCCATCGCCTGCTCCGCCTTGGCTTCCGCCGACTTGCCCGATTCCTCCGCCTGCAGGCCGCAGCCCGTCATAAGAAAGAGCGCGAGAAGAGCGCCGATCAGACCTTGCATCGTTCGTCTTGTTTTCAAAGTGAATTCCTCCTTTGTGATTCCATAGGCTCACAGTCCCGAGACAGGACTCTTCTCAGCGACCTACGTCGCGCCGATGTTTCCATTTCTCTCCATAACGTTTATAGTACTATTCTACGGAGGAACGTTCTCAAGGTCAAGGCGAAAAAGATGAGAATAGGAGATTTCATATACTTTTCATGTACTCGTATGCTACAATAGATTTAGGGGAATTCGTCCCGTAAGAAAGAACGTGTCTGCAAAAGAAAAAGGAGCAATACCATGGCAGAGAAAGCAAAAGTTTATTTCACCGATTTCCGCACGGACGTCGGCACGAGCCTGACGAAGAAGCTGCAGCGTCTGTGTCTTACGGCGGGCCTCAAGACGATCGAGCTTGAGGGCCGCTTCGTCGCCATCAAGATGCACTTCGGCGAACTCGGCAACCTTGCGTTCCTGCGCCCGCAGTACGCGAAAGCCGTCGCCGACCTCGTGAAGGAGGAAAAGGGCATTCCTTTCCTGACGGACTGCAACACGCTCTATCCGGGCAGCCGCCGCCATGCGCCCGAGCATCTCGACTGCGCGAACATCAACGGCTTCAACCCGACGACGACGGGCTGTCAGATCATCATCGGCGACGGTCTGCGCGGCACGGACGAGCTGGAAGTGCCGATCAAGAACGCCCGCGTGTTGAAGACGGCGAAGATCGGCCGCGCCGTCATGGACGCCGACGTCTTCATCAGCCTCACGCACTTCAAGGGGCACGAGCAGACGGGTTTCGGCGGCGCGATCAAGAACATCGGCATGGGCTGCGGCAGCCGCGCGGGCAAGATGGAGCAGCATTCGTCGGGCAAGGTCGGCGTCCACGAGGAGCTTTGCCGCGGCTGTCGTCGCTGCGCGAAGGAATGCGGCTCGGATGCGATTTCCTACGTTGAGAACAAGGCGGTCGTTGACAAGGAGCTTTGCAAGGGCTGCGGTCGCTGCATCGGCTCGTGCACGTTCAACGCGCTCTACAACGAGGTCTGGGACGCCGCCGACATCCTCGACCGCCGCATGGCGGAATACGCGCAGGCCGTCTGTCAGGACCGCCCGTGCTTCCACATCAGCATCGCGCGTGACATCTCGCCGAACTGCGACTGTCACGGCGAAAATGACGCGCCGATCCTGCCCGACATCGGCATGTTCGCCTCGTTCGATCCCATCGCGCTCGACCAAGCGTGCGTCGACATGGCGCTGAAAGCGCAGCCGATCCGCAACAGCAAGCTCGGCGACCACCTCGCCAAGCCCGATTGGCATCATCATCACGACCATTTCCTCGACTCGAATCCCAACGTCTGTTGGGAAGAAACGCTCGTGCACGGCGAGAAGATCGGTCTCGGTACGCGCGACTACGAGCTCATCACACTGAAATGATTTGCACCGCCGCGCCGAATGCGTTAAAATAAGGCAAAGGGTGCAAAAAGCCAAGGGAAGCCCGTGCAAATTCGCACGGCGGCGGCTCCCTTGGCTTTTTTTGTGCATACATCTCAAGAGGAGGAGTTTCCTTGCGCATTGTCATAGTCGGTGCGGGAAAGCTCGGCTACAGCATCGCCGAGCTGCTCGCGAACGAGGAGTTCGATGTCGTACTCGTCGATCAGGACGAGACGCGGCTCGAAGCGGCGAAGAACACGCTCGACGTGCTGACGGTCACGGCGAACGGCGCCAGCCCCATCACGATGAACGATCCCGACATCCGCTCGGCGGACATCCTCATCGCCGTGACGGCGGGCGACGAGGTCAACATGATCGCGTGCATCCTCGCGAAGAAGCACGGCATCACGCACACGGTCGCACGCATCCGCGACATGCAGTTCCTTTCGGAAGCGAAGGAATACCTGAAGGAGAACTTCGACATTGACCTCATGCTGAATCCCGAACTGATCACGGCGCGCGAGGTCTATCGCATCCTCATGACGCCCGCCGCGCTCGACGTCGAGGACTTCGCAAGCGGCAAGGTGCGCCTCTTCGAGACGAAGGTGACGCGCCACTCGCCCCTGGCAAACATCCCGCTGAAGGATCTCGAAATGCCCAAGGCGATCCTCGCGGGCATGATCTTCCGCGACCACCGCATGATCATCCCGCATGGCGACGACTGCCTGCTGCCGCACGACAACGCGTATTTCATCGGCGATCCCGCCGAAATCGAGAAGTTCAGCGAGACCTTCGTACATCGCGACGCGAGGAAGCTTGAACACGTCATGATTATCGGCGCGGGGCGCACGGGGCGCTTCCTTGCCAAGATGCTCGACGATGCGGACGTCGCCGTGAAGATCATTGATACCAATCGTGAGCGCAGCCGGCTTGCGGCAGAAGCACTCGAAAACGGCCTTGCCATCTGCGGCGACGGCACGGACATCGATCTTTTGACGGAAGAGGGCGTCGCCGACGCCGACGCCGTCGTCTGCCTGACGGAGGACGACAAGCTAAACCTCATGCTCGCGCTCCTCGCCAAGCATTTGGGCGCGAAAAAGACGGTCGTGCGCGTCGCGCGAGGCGAATACGTCGATCTCATGGAAAAGGTCGGCGTCGACATCGTCCTGCCGACGCGCCTCTTGTCCGCCTCGGAAGTCCTCGCTTTCGCGCGGCGCGGCGGCGTCGTTTCGGTATCACTCCTTGAGGGCGCAAAGGCGGAGGCGGTCGAGGTCATCGTGCAGGAAGGCGCACCTGTCGCGGGCATTCCTCTGATGGATGCGCGGCTGCCGCGTGAATGCCTTGTCTGCGCCTATGTACGCGGCGACGAGGCCGTGATACCAAACGGCACTTCGGTTCTTCTGCCTGGAGACCGAACCATTCTCTTCATCCAGACGCGCTTCGCGCAGAAGGTCATGAAGTATTTCAAGGGCAAGGATTGATATGGACGCACGCATCGTTTCTTTCCTGCTCGGGCGCATGGCGTTTCTGGAAGGCGCGGCTCTCTTTCTCGCCTTCGGCCTCGCGATCTTTTGGGAGGATGAGCACCCGCTTGCCTTCGGTATGCCCGCGGCGCTCTCCTTCGTCCTCTGGCGCGTCTTCTCGCACCTCTCCAAGGGGCATCGCCACACGATCGGCGTCACGGACGGAGCGGTTTTCCTCTTCGCTGCATGGCTTTTAAACTCGCTTCTGGGGGCGCTGCCCTTTTTCCTCACGGGCGAACTTTCCGCCGCCGACTCCTTCTTCGCGAGCGTCGCGGCGTTTACGACGACGGCGCTCCTCTTCACGCCGACGGGACTCGAAAGCTCCCTTGGCTTCTGGCAGATCTTCCAAGGATGGATCGGCGGCATGTACTTCCTGTGCCTCCTCGTCACGATCATGCCGCAGGTCGGCGGCTGCTTCGGTCTGACACTCTCGGTGCAGCAGGGCACGAACTTCAGCCCTCTTCTGCGGCGCATGAATGCGGCGGCACGCAAGATGGCGCTCCTCTACGCCTGCTTGACGCTCCTCGCGCTCGGGCTCTTCCTGCTCGCGGGCGAAAGCTTCCTGTCGAGCGCCTTGCTCGCCTTGACTTCCATATCGACGACGGGACTCGACCCGCGCGGCCTCGTGCTGCGGGGAAGCGGCATCACGACGGAACTCGCGGCGGAGGCCGCGATGCTGCTCGCGGGCGTGAACTTCCTCTTGTGGCAGCGGGCGGCGGCGCGGCGCGACGTGCGCACGCTCTTTGCCGACGCGGAACTGCGCTTCTTCCTCCTCGTCGTATGCGCGGGCGGCGCGGCGCTCGCCTGCTATCTCGCCGTCGTCGGCGTCTACGATGTCGAGCACAGCCTTCGCATGGGCTTCTTCCACGCCATCTCGTTCGCGACGACGACGGGCTTTGCCGCTGCGCCGCTCGCCTCCTGGCCTACCTTTCCTCATGCCGTGCTGCTGCTTCTCGCCACGCTCGGCTCTTCGGTCGGCGCGGTCGGCGGCGGCTTCAAGGCGATGCGCCTGCTCGTGCTCATCAAGATGGCAAAGGCGGAAGTCCTGCGCACGATTCACCCGCGCATGATCGTCAACGTCAAGATCGACGGCAAATCCGTGCCGCACAAGCTGCACGGCAGGATCTTGAGCTTCTTCTTCCTCTATGTCGTCGTGCTGATTCTCGCGACGCTCGGCCTCGCGCTCGCGCACATCGACACCCTGCCCGCCATGGGCTTCGCCGTCGGCTGTCTGTCGGGCACGGGCACCGTCGTGACTCTCCTCTACGGCGGCAAGGACTTCCTGCTCCTGCCCGGCTGGGTCAAGGTCTTCGCAGGCTTCTTGATGATCCTCGGGCGGTTGGAAATCTTCTCCTTCTTGATCCTGCTGCGTGCAGGAATCGATCGGCTGCACAGGCGGCAGTGGTGACGCTAAGCAATATTTCACGAGATGCACTCATATACATCGGGCGAAAAGATTTGGCTGTGCAGCGGGTTTTTATATGAAAAGATTTAGCTATTTGCTTGGATTTTATCTAAAAAGATTTAGCTAAATGACGGGATTTCTGTCGAAAACATTTGGCTAGATGCTGAAATTGTGCTAGAATGGATTTGCTTGGATTCCTTCAAGGACGCCACGCGATCTCTGTAAAGCAGAAAATTGAATGCAGACATCAGGAGACCGACACATGTTTCGACGAAAGATCTATTCCAAACTGGCACGATGGAAAAACGAGCAGCGCGGCTCTTCCGCCCTGCTGATCGAGGGACAAAGGCGCGTAGGAAAATCTACGATCGTAGAAGAATTCGCGCGGCGTGAATACAGAAGCTATATCCGACTGGATTTTTCCCGCTGTTCGAGGGAGACGCATGACCTGTTCAACGATGTTTCTGATTTGGACTATATTTTTCTGCAGCTGCAGCTGCAGAGCAGCGTACAGCTCTTTCCACGGGACTCCGTCATCATTTTTGATGAAGTGCAGCTTTGTCCGCGGGCACGCCAAGCCATCAAGGCATTGGTACACGATCACAGGTATGACTATATCGAAACGGGATCGCTCATTTCCATTCGCAAGAATGTCAAGGACATCTTGATTCCGAGCGAAGAATATCGCCTCTATATGTATCCGATGGATTTCGAGGAATTCCTCTGGGCATTTGACGATGAAGCGACGGTGCCCCTGCTGCGCCAGATGTACGAGAAAAAAAGAGCGGTGGGAAGCGCTGCCCACCGCAAGCTCATGCGAACTTTCCGCCTCTACATGCTGATCGGCGGTATGCCGCAGGCGGTGTCGGCATACCTTTCAGCCAAAAATTTTGTCGATGTCGATCGAATCAAGCGTGCAATCGTAGAGCTTTATGAAGCCGATTTTCATAAGATCGACGGTACGGGACGCTTATCGCGATTGTTTGCGGACATTCCTACGCAGCTGCACAGACGCGCCTCACGCTATTCGATGGCGGGCGCTCTCGGACGGAATCGAACGCAGGGCGGAGCGCGGCTGATTGCCGAACTTGTAGATTCCCGCGCCGTTTTGGCAGCATATCATGTGAACGAGCCGAGCGCCGGCCTGTCCTTATCGAAAGACCCCAGGCGATTCAAACTCTACTTGTCCGACACGGGACTCTTTACGACCCTCGCTTTTCGTGATCAAGAATTTACCGACAATATCATATATCAGAAGCTTTTGAGCGATCGTCTGCCGGCAAATCTCGGCTATCTCTATGAAAACATCGTTGCCCAGACCCTCGCTGCCAACGGCAGACAACTCTATTACCATACATTTCCCAATGAGAAGAAGACCAATCTGTACGAGATTGATTTCCTTGTGCCGCGAAAGAACAAGATCTGCCCATTGGAGGTCAAATCTTCCGGCTACAAACGCCATGCTTCTCTCGATGCCTTTTCCGAGCGATATTCGCAGCATATCGACGAGAAATATCTAATCTATACGAAAGATTTGCAGCGAGAGCATGATGTCCTTTGCCTGCCGGTCTATATGGCGCAGTTCCTCTAGGACGCCTCACTCGAACGCGCGTGCCAGAGCCTCAAGACCCTTCGTGAGCGTCGCCTGCGGGCAGGCGATGTTGATGCGCTGGAAACCTGCGCCGCTCTTGCCGAAAATCGCGCCGTCGTCGAGCCAGAGGCGGGCCTCGTCGATGATCTTTCGCTCGAGCGCCTTCGCTTCAAGGCCGTAGGCACGAAAATCGAGCCATAAGAGGTAGGTGCCCTCCGGCTCGACAAGCTGCACCTTGGGCAGACGTTCGGCGAGGAAGCGCTTCGTGTGCGCGATATTCTGCTCAAGGTAGGCGAGAAGCGCATCGAGCCACGCGCCGCCCTCGCTGTATGCCGCCTGTGCGGCAAGAAGTCCGAAGATGTTCGGTTCGTCATAGCCTGTGCTGTAGACTTCCTTGCGGAAGGTACGGCGCAGGCTTTTTTCCGTGATGAAAATGTTCGAAAGCTGCAGCCCTGCGAGGTTGAACGTCTTGCTCGGCGCGGTGCAGGTGATCGTCCGCGCCGCAGTCTCGGGCGAGAGCGAGGCAAAAGGCGTGTGCTTGTGGCCGGGGCGCACGAAGTCGGCATGAATCTCGTCAGCGACGACGAGAACATCGTGCGCGAGGCAACTCGCGGCAAGACGCTCCAATTCTTCGCGCCGCCAGACGCGCCCGACGGGGTTGTGCGGGCTGCAGAGAATCAAAAGCTTCACCTTGTGCTCGCGAATCTTCTGCTCGATGTCGTCAAAGTCCATACGGTATGCACCGTCCTCGAAGAGCAGCGTGCTCGTGACGAGCTTGCGCCCATTACCCTCGACGACGCTGAAAAACGGATAGTAGACGGGTTCGGTTATGAGAATGGTATCATTCGGCGCAGTAAATGCACGCACCGCCATGGAGAGCGCGAAGACGACGCCCGGCGTCATGACGAGGGAATCCCTGCCCGGATTCCAGCCATGGCGCGTGCTGAACCATTGTTCGAGCGCCCTATAGTACTCCTCCTTCGGACGCGAATAGCCGAAGATACCGTGCTCGGCGCGTCGGCGAATGGTATCACGCACCGCCTGCGGCGCACGAAAGTCCATGTCGGCGACCCAGAATGGCAAAACGTCCTCGGGATAGCCGCGCTCGACGGCGAAGTCGTATTTGAGGCTGTTCGTATGGCGGCGCTCGATGATTTCATCAAAGTCGAAATGGTTCATGGAAGAAGTCTCCTTTCGTATGCTTTGGGTATGTGGCTGCAGCCATGCGTTCCTCGTGACCGAGGAGGTAGAGGAAGGCGAAGGCAGGGATGCGCAGCAAGGAAGCACCGGATTTCACCTTCTGTATGCCGCAGTCCGTAAGGTTTTTCGTGAGGACGAAGGAGGCCGCGGCCTCTGCCGCCAATTCGCTGATGGCGTCATCGTCCGAAATGACGGCATTTTCGCGGTACTTGACCTCGATAAGGATGTTGGCGAGGCGCGGACGCTCGACGACGATGTCGATTTCCTTATTTTTTCGGCCGCCGCGGAAATAGCCGACCGATGTCGCCTTTTGGTAATAGAAGGCCGCTGTATGCTTGTAGACGGTGGTTTCTACGATCTTTCCCATCTGCACGGGATCAGTCAGAATGGCGTCGTCCATGAGAACGGCATTCCGTATGGCGGCGTCGGCAATATAGATCTTGGGCTGCGCCTTTAAGATTTTTTTCCCTGCCATCTCGACAGGCCAACTCTGATAGATGAGGTTGCCGCTTTCAAGATAGCGAATGTAGTTTTCGACCGTGGGGCGCGAAACTCCGTTCAATTCCTTGGCAATCGCCTCTACGGAAACAATCTCGGAGGATACGTTGCATAGATAGAGAAAGATCCGTTCCAATTCAGTGGCGTTGCGTATATTGTAGAGTGCGGGCAGATCGCGCTTCAAGACCTTGTCGACGACATCTTCGCGCAGAATCTGCTGCGCCAGCATATCGTTATCTGCAAGCGCAAGCTCAGGAAATCCTCCGACTCGCAGATAACGGATGAAGTGCTTGTGCACATCCGCGAGCAACAAGAGAAACATCTGTCGCTCCTGCTGCTCCAAGGAAAACAAGGTCGACAGCTTCAAATCGGGAGCAAGATCTGGCAAAGAAACCTGCAGAAGAGCGCAATATTCGTAGAAGGAGAGTGTCGGAACGGAGATGATGGACCAGCGCCCCGTGCCGCTTTCCTCGCTGCCGCGCACGATGGCGGGACTTGCCGATCCCGTGGCGACGATGTGCGAATCCGGCTGCATGTCATAGAGTGTTTTGAGCCACCTGTCCCAATCCGAAGCGTACTGGATCTCGTCAAAGAAATAGTAGACATCGTGTCCCGCATAGATCATCTCATGGTAGCAGTCCAAAATCGCCTGAAACGCGCTGAGTTTCAGCATGGGATGATCGAGCGAGATGAAGACGATTTTCTGCGGTGCGACGCCCTGTGCGAGAAGCGCCTCAATCATTTGATATTGTATCGTCGTCTTGCCGACTCGCCGCGCTCCCGTCAAGACGACAGTGCGCCGCAGGGTCGTCTCCGACAAACGCCGCATCGCATCATAAAAGGCAAAGCGTCTGTAACTTTTCGACATGCCTCGCGCAATCATTCCCGTTTTCCACCATGGATTGTACGCTGTGAGGACTTTGCATATTGCCTCCTGACTGATCAAAGGCATCAAGATCACCTTCTTTCAAGGTGATTATAGCACAAACTTTCATTTTTAACGACAAATATTTAAAGTATATTTATAATCTTTGCAGCAAAAGATGAAAGTTTAGCCTTTATTTCTTTCGTCTTTGCCCTGCCGCCCTCTTATCCCTGCAAGGCCTGCTGCAGATCGGCCTTGAGGTCTTCGACGTCCTCGATGCCGACGGAGAGACGCAGGAGTTTGTCGTCGAGTCCCGTGCGCTTTAGGAGCGCGGCGGGCATTTCAGCGTGCGTCTGGGCGATCGGATACGTCAGAAGCGTCTCGACGCCGCCGAGGCTTTCAGCGAAGGCGATGAGATGCAGCTTACCGAGAGCCGCCTTCGCGAGTTCGGCGGAGCGCACCTTGAAGGAGATCATGCCGCCCGCGCCGCTCGCCTGCTTCTGCTGCAGCGCGTAGCCCGGATGGTCGGCGAGTCCCGGGTAGAGCACTTCGGTGACTTCGGGCAGCGTGCCGAGCCACTGGGCGATGGCGAGCGCGTTCTCTGCCTGCCGCTCGACGCGCACGCCGAGCGTCTTGATGCTGCGCAGCATGAGCCACGAGTCGAGCGCCGAGAGGTTCGGCCCTGCCGATTTGGCGAGCAGTTCGATGCGTTTTGCCTGCGCGCTCGTCGCATCTTTGAGCACGAGGAAGCCTGCGATGACGTCGTTGTGTCCGCACAGATATTTCGTGCCGCTGTGCAGCACGATGTCCGCGCCGAGCGTCAAGGGCTTCTGGAAATGCGGCGAGAGGAAGGTATTGTCAACGGCGAGCAGGGCGCCGTTTTCGTGAGCGAGCGCAGAGAGCGCCGCGATGTCCGAGATCTGCATCATCGGGTTCGACGGCGTTTCAATGAAGACGAGCTTCGTCTCGGGACGCATACGCTTGCCGACGAGCGCGAGGTCGCGCACGTCGACGTATTCGAAGGTGATGCCGTAGTCTGCAAAGACTTCTTCGGCGAGGCGCACCGTACCGCCGTAGAGGTCTTCGCTCATCAGGACGTGATCGCCCGCCGAAAGAAGAGAGAAAACGAGCTGCACCGCCGCCATGCCCGAGGAAAGCGCCCAAGAGCGCCCGCCGCGCTCTAGGAGCGCCACCGTCTTTTCGAGAGATTCGCGCGTCGGATTCGCCACGCGTCCGTAGTCGTAGCCCGTGCTCTCGCCGAAACGCGGATGACGGAACGTCGCCGACAGGCAGATCGACGGACTGATCGCCCCCGTCGCGTCGTAGGTATGGCAGCCGTGCACTTCAAGCGAATGATCTTTCATGATTCTTCCCCCAATATACTATTCATATTGATATACTATGGTTTAATATTATAGCATAGGAAGAAGATTTGCGCCACAAGATAATGCAGCGCTTGCAGAGGGCTCTTTGTCAAGAGTTACGGTGAAATTTTTTCAAAAAATTTTATGCCGCTTTTGATCGGCGGGCTTGTCGGGCTTTATTGTTCAGCAGGAATATGATGCGGCGACGGAAATTTGTGATGTTGCGGAAGCCATAGCAGATGCGTTTCAATACTTTGATCGTATTGTTGCATCCCTCCGTGAAGCCGTTGTTGTAGCCAGTCTGAATTCCCAGCCAGATTTCTGAAATTCAAAAAGCAGCAGCACGAAGGCATGATGCTCTTCGCGTCGCTGTTTTTTGCTGGCGCATGCAGATGCCGACTGCAAAATTTTATGGCAATGAAAAAATATTTTTAGAATTAGCAGGAAAATCCGCGGGGGGGGAATAATATCCATGTCTAGAGTATATTAGAGTTTGTTCAAGGAGGAGTTCTATGAGACAACGCGTATGGAGTTTAACGATTGCACTCTGCGCCGTCCTGTGCGTCGCGCTCGGGGCGAATGCGGGCCTCGCGTCGGCGAAGGGGTTCCCCGTCGTGGTCGCACAGTATACGGTTGCGGGGGAGGGCGGCGATGTCGACATCCACTACAACGTCATCATTCACCAGGAGGAGAGACAGGTTATTCGCGAGGGACGCGTCACCTCTTATTATGTGCCTGCCGAGCTGGAGATCTACCCGCGCGGCGGCAAGAGCTCGGTGATGCAGGGCGTCTACGGATTCGCGCACAGTAATGTCACGGGCGCATGGCGCGGTATGTTCATCGAGAAGAACGAGAAGGGCGTCTATGATTTTGACTTTGACGACGCGCACCTCGTTCCCGTGGAACAGGCGAGCAGGACGGGCGTTTGTTTCAAGACGGGACCGAATGAAACGGCGCGCACCCTCGTCAAGAAGTTCGGCGCGCGCAAGTACAACAGCATCGCCTATGTCGGGAGTGCCGCCTATGTGCTGAATGTGCTCTATGCCCTTGACAAGGGGAATAAAGTTCCTCCGATGGTAGACGAGGGAACGCTGCGGTGAGGTAGGGATGGTGCTCAAGGAAGGATGTGAGAGCTGTTTATGCGGTGGTCTATAGAGATACTGATTTATGTAGGTGTTTTTATATGGATATGGTGCCTGACAAAACGCCCTAAAGCAGAACGCAAAAAGCTTTCAGTGATTTGGGCAGTTATCGGTGTTTTTTACGCTTCTGTGTTGATTTGGCAAACGGAGCTCGGTTTATGGTTTGCTATACATGCTATGCCGGCACTTGCGACAATGTTTTGCGTACGGTTTGCTTGTATAGATGGAAAGACACGGCCGAGCCTGTTGATAGCAGGTATCGTGGCACTG
The DNA here is from genome assembly GCF_000292955.1 of Selenomonas sp. CM52. NCBI lineage: Bacteria > Bacillati > Bacillota > Negativicutes > Selenomonadales > Selenomonadaceae > Selenomonas > Selenomonas sp. CM52. The sequence goes on along the minus strand of NZ_ALNM01000020.1, from coordinate 14,414 downwards.
CTCATAGTTAGAGTTGTCGCTAAATTCATACTTAATATAGAAGAACAAGAAATAGACGAAACTCTCGTGCCTCTTTTCATAGGAATAGTGATAGCATTGCTGGACTATCTCATATGGGCAGATGGATGGCGGTGTATCTTGGATAAGATGACACGACGGATAAGGAGCTGAATGAAATGAGGAATCAAACAAGGAACATTTTTAAGGTCTGCATGGCGGCGCTGCTGTTTACCGCCGCATTCCTGTTCGCGCAGGGCGGCACCGCCTTCGCCACGCCCTATAACGGGGATATCGGGGAGACGCGCTTTACGAGCCTAGACCCGTGGGATAATCAGAGCACCTTTATCCTCAAGCGCTATACGAAACCGAACGGCGGCAGCAGCGGCGGGACTGTCCTCGTGACGCCGGAGCCCGAACAGGGCACCTATGAAATCGTCGACCCGACGCAGGAGGCAGGCCGATGGAACCGGTCGTTTGACTACGACGAGAAAACAGGCGTGCTCACCCTCTACGATGATGGGGGCCCCATCGAGCGGTGGACAATTTTATCATGGAAGGGGTGGGAGCCGGGCGATGTGCGGGTAGAGCAGCTCATCCCCGAGAACAGCGCCTATGACGCGATCTATGAGTGGCAGGAAGACCGCAGCGCCCATGTTGCCTATATCCCGGGTATCGGGGAAAGGACCCTGCCTGAGTATATCTTGAATGTAATAAGGATGTTCAATAGCATGAAGGACCTCCTCGACGAAGGAGAAACGTACGCGCTCGGCGGTGATGCCAATGGCGAGTTTATCACATTTGTCGTGCGCAAGACGAAAAAGCAGGCAAGCGCCCCGCAGGCAAGCCCCGCCGTTCCCGCGCGCTACATGCTCATCGATGCGAATGACAGCTCGGAATGGGTCGCGTTCAGCTACGATACCGCGACGGGGATATTCACGATGTATGCGGATTCCGAGAACGGGGCGGACGAGCCGTATTCGTATCGCCGGTTCCTCTCTGACGGCAGACTTGAAACAAAACAGCTGAACGGTACTGTTAGCGGTATCTTTACACCAAACGGCAGCGGGGAATACTGGGCTGGGTCTACTCGTATTTACCGTTACGTCACCGACGGTATGCGCCTCTTCCTGCAAAAGGTACGCTGAACGAACACGCGGCAATTCCAAATGAAAAAGGGGCTGTAACGAAATTGTGTAAAAGCACGATGCCGTTACGGCTCCTTTTTTATGCCGACATGCCCTCTCCGCGGCATCCGCCGCGCAGTTCGCGGAGGCGGATGCACCGAGCGTCTTTGCCGCGGGTCGCCCGCATGGGATCTCTTGCCGCCGCACATCCCCGTGCGCAGGAGAGGGATATGACGGCGCCCGCGACCTATCAGTAAGGGAAAGTATAGGAAGCGCTGATAAAATGAGGTCGCCCAGATTTGCACAGATGCGCTGTATCTATAGCGGTCAACGTCAGCCAATCATGCGGCGCACTTCGCGCTTGCATTCTTGGGACGTTTTCGCATACGAGCCGTTGCCCAATCGCCTGCGTCCTTCGGACTTGGCTCTTGGACGGCTCAGCAAGGAGACAAACCACAGGCGTAGCGGTGCTACGTCGAGGATTTGTCGACGACGAGAGGACAGCGCAGATGTGTGAAGATGGGTGGCTGAATTTATCAGTGATTCCTATATACAACGCATATACAATTGGGGCTTTCTGCGCGACACAATACATTGTTGCACGGAAAGCCCTGTTTTTATACCCGTCTTGATATCAATTGAACCTTCACGGCACTGCTCGCATACGCTTCAACTTGAATTTTATCATTGACTGTGCTATTATCACAAAAGAATACTATAGGAATCGGGTGCATTTTGCCCCGGCATAACAGCTTCACGTTATGCAGAAAGGTTATGAAAGCAATGTCCATTCGCGTCAAACTCCTCTCCATTCTCATCACGCTTTTTGTCTTCATCGTTGCGCTCGTTGGATTCAACTTCCACACGTTCGACCAGCTCAAAGGCGACTCGCCGATGGTGAACGCCTCCGGGTCGCTGCGCATGAAGGCGTACCAGCTCTCGTGGCTCTCCGCGCGTCTCGTCTCGGCGGACGACACGGAAGCCGGCGCGATCCGGAAGAACATCGAAGAATTTATCGCCCAGTACGACAAGATTCTCAAAGGGCTCGATGCAGGCGATCCCGCGCTGAACCTCACGAAAACGGACGATCCTGCCGCACGCGCGCAGCTCGACGCGGTAAAGCCGCGCTGGGAAGCCTACCGCGCGCAGGTTACCGCCGTGATGGACGCGGACAGCCCGGAGGCGCGCACCGCAGCGGACGCCAAGGTCGCGGCTTCCGTCGCGGACTACGTTGCCGAGGTCAATAAGCTCGTCGGCGCATACGACGCCGCAAGTCAGGAAAAGATCGCTGCCTCCAAGACCGTACAGGAGATCGTCATCCTGCTCGCCCTCATCATCGTGGGCGGCGCATTCTTCGTCATATTCACGCAGATTCTGCGCCCGCTCGCTATGTTGACACACTCTTTTGCAGACATTGCAGAGGGGGACGGCGATCTCACGCAGCGGATGCACGCCGAGCGCGACGATGAGATCGGGCAGATCGTACAGTATTTCAATAAATTTGTCGCGAATTTGCAGACCATCATGCGCGGCGCACAGGACGCCGCCAAGCAGGTCTCCGCCCTCTCGACGAACCTCTCGCAGGCGAGCAGCGAGAGCAGCCGTGCCGTCGAACACGTCGCGCACATCATTACGGACGTCGCGGGCGACGCGAACGCACAGAATAGAGATATGCAGGGGCTTTCCGATCGCGTCACCGCCATTGCGGGCAATATGACGCAGATGCTCGACTATGCACAGCATTCGTCCGATCTCTCGGTCGGATCGAAGAAGCACGCGGAAGCGGGGCGCACGAACGTCAGCAATGTCTCGGCGCAGACGGATCGCCTACGCGGCATCGTTGACGAGATGAACGAAAATGTCCAGACGCTCACCCAATACGCGGAGGACATCAACCAGATCGTCGACATCATCAAGGATCTCTCCGGGCAGACCAACCTCCTCGCCCTCAACGCCGCCATCGAGGCCGCACGCGCGGGAGAGTCGGGGCGCGGCTTTGCCGTCGTCGCCGAAGAGGTGCGCAAACTCGCCGAGAACTCCGGCAACGCCGCGGATGAGGTGACGAAAAAAATCGCCGACATCCGCGGCCAGGTCACGCAGACACGCACGGCAAACGATACGCTCGTGCGCGAACTCGACGAGATCATCGCCGTTGTGAAGGGGCTCACTGGCGCACTTGACACCATCCTGGAGAGCTCGCGCGCCAGTGCCGATGCCGTCGCCGAAATCAGCGCGCTCAGTCGTTCGACTTCGTCCGATACGAAGGACATGGAGACGACGACGCAGGGCGTCGCAAAGAGCGCCACGCATATCGCGAGCCTCTCCGAGGACTCCGCCGCCGCCATCGAGCAGCAAACCGCCTCCATCGAGGAGTTCACCGCCACCGCCGAAAACCTCGCGCAGCTCGCATCGAACCTCGAGGGGCTGGTCGGCAAGTTTAAGGTATGATATCGACGTCCCACACATAGAAAAGAGCGCAGGCAGCAATGCCCGCGCTCTTTTTATATGGGTCGTGACCCAGTTGAGCGCGGCATGAAAATCACGATGCAGGAGATCCTCCGAGATCTGTGCCTGCCGATCTGCTTTTGTGATACCGTTCGACTTATGATTGGGATGGTGACTTACTTGACAAGATCTTCTTCGGTCTTTATACTAAAACCAAAGAGGTCAAAGAACCTTTTACCCTCCAGGGGCAATTGAAGCCCGGCGGACTGGTAAAAGGTCTTGGCCTTTCTTTTCTTCTTCTTTTTGCAGTTTGAACTTGACAAGATCTTCTTCGGTCTTTATACTGTAGTTAATGAGGTTGCCTTTTCTAGCTGCCAGGGGGAATTGGACCCCGGCGGGAGCTAGAAATTTGGTAGCCTTTTCTGTTTGCATGCTTTGTACCAGCTTGCGTTTTCTTATTTTCCATTGACAAAAGCCCTTTCTTTCCTTATACTTTGCATTGAGAGGCAGCTCGTTTCTTTCCCCAGGGAGAATTGCACTCCGGCGGATCGGAAGAAACGGGCAGCTTTTTCTTTATCTGCCGCATCCTGCGTCTTCTTCCCTTTCCTCGGGAGCTGCGCTTTGGGACGCGATTTTTTCTTGCTCGGCGAAATTTCCCGCGCTTTTCTTCTGGTGCGTTTCGAAGGCTTCGTTCACTTCCTTGCGGCTGAAGGCGGCTACGGCGCGGTCGTAACCGTAGCCCGCATCCTGCGAGATCACGCTGTAGGGGCTGTTTTCTTGGATCGCCTTGCCGACGAAATCGTAGATGTTTTCCTTGAGGAGGTCGGCATCCACGCGGCCATCGTCGTACTTGCCGTTTCGGAGCGTGTCGATCAGAAAGCGTGCAGCGAAGTCTTCATCGAGCTTCTGCCAGCCTTTTTCGTCGGTCGGCGTGTAGATGGAAAGGCCTTCCTTGAAGGTGTTCTCGCGGAAATTGCGTGCGTAGTCCTTCTGTATTTTCAGCTCGATGCCTTCCTTCGCGTCGTCCGTCGCCTTGAACGCGCCCGGATGGACGGCGAGCGTGCCGTCGGACTGTGCGCCAATTTTGCCGTCCCATCCTTTCTGCCACGGAATCTGGCTGGCTTCGAGCAGCTCGACGATCTTCTCCGTCGTTTCCATATAGACGTCGCGTTTCGGGTGCTTCATTCTGCTTTCCTTCCTTTCATCGGTAGTGTTTTTCATTTGCACGAAGTCTTCTTCCGGCTTTACTTTTTGGATGTCTTTTGATACAATGAATGTACAAAGAGCGTCCATGGCTGCGGATGACGCGCGAAACTCGTTCGCGTGGGTTCTGAGCCATTTGAGGCTCTTCTTTTTGTTGATTCTTCGCCGCGCCATGCCACGCTTGCTGATAGTAGAAATTCCCATCGGAAGTCTTGACACCGGCGAGCATTTCGCGTATACTAACAGTAGTGGGAGCGTGTTGCCGCGTGTTTATGCTAACCCTATGTTGGGTGGGCATCAACGCGGGATCACGCTCCTTATTTGCGTACTGGATTTGATACAGCTCCACTTGCGCTGTTTCTCCAATAAGGCAGCCGTTTCGTTCCTCCGCAATCAAGACAAGCGTGTTCAGTTGGTTATTGTGCTTGACGGGAAGCATGATGTAATAATACGCATTTACCGTATTTTTATGGTGTTGTGCGCGTTTTTGTCCATCGGACATGCCCGAGAGGTTTCTTCCTGCTTTGCGATTTGGCGCGATCTCGATGACGACAGAACTTTTTATGAAATCTTCCATGTTACTCAATACTTTTCCCGTAACCACAAGATTTTTGCGCCTATCCGTCGCCTTATTGCGAACAACATGCCTCTTTCCATAAGGTCTGCTCGAAATGCCAACATTAGCCGAAGCATCAAGCGTGAGTATGGGGCTTTGATGTGCAAGCTGAGCAATGAACGCCGCTGCTTGCTGATTTGTCATACCACGCAGCCAATTGTCCATGGCATCCATATCGAGCACTGGAACGCGCTCATCGAGATCGACGCCTAAAATACTGCACACTTTCCGACGGGCGTGAATTTTTTTCCGAGGCTTTGCCAAAGGGCGATTTTTCCTGTATACTGGGAGTGAAACAGGTGCTGTGACGGAAAGGAGCGCGGACGATGAAAGAGCAGGCGAGCACGCAGGTGCATGATTTGAACGATCCCGATATGGCGGGCGATGTTCTGACGATGGACGAGGTTGTCGCGGAATTCGGCTATGACTGGGGTCCGCCGAACTTCTGGCCGATCGACGAAACACCGACGCAGGAAGAGCTTCAAGAATGGGGACGCAAGATGGGCGTCATGGACTGACCGGAAAGTAACGAATCCGTGCAGGACATATAGACAGCGAAAAAGAATCCCTCCGACGGGACTGTCGTCGGAGGGATTCTTTTTTGTTCTTCACTTGAACGGCACGAAGCCTTTTGGCTTTTCACGTTCATAGGGATAGCTTTTCTTCAGTTCCTCGCTGTAGGGATCGACGAAGAGCAGTTCGCCTTTTCCGTATTCCTTCTGGCGCTCGATCTCCGTATCGAGTTCTTCAGCTTGCTGATCGCGCCGGAGGTGCGTCCTTGCAGCGAGAAGTGCGAGTTACCCAATCAGTCTGCGCCCTTCGGGCTTGACTTCTTGGACTTTCATAGTAAGCTACACGCACAAACGTCCACTTTGTGGACATTGTGCGCCGCCCTTAATGAAAGTTACCCAATCAGTCTGCGCCCTTCGGGCTTGACTTCTTGGACTTTCATAGTAAAGCCTCACTTCTTGGTACAATAGAAATACAATCTTTCTTTAGCAGAACGATGCGACAATTAAACTTGCAATCTTTCCATCCCCTTCTGTACAATCGAATGCCCAAAAGGCAACGAAGATGCTATAATATGAACAAGAAGAGAATATATAGCAGGCGCAGGGTTGCCCGCCATAGGAAAGGAGCGTTGTCATGGAATACATATCGGGGCTTCATGCGCTCAACATTCCGTGCCGTTTGGAAACGAGCGGCGATTGGCATACGCTGTCGTTGTCATGGAAAACCATTCCCTTATGGAATACGGAGAAATCGCCGTTTGGCACAGAAGGGATCGAACGGCATCAAAGTCTTATGGGCAAAAAAGGGACTTTCTACATTGCAAACCACATCCGAGCCTGCCTTGATCTGCTCTTGGCAGGAGATTTCTCCAATTTGCAAGGTATGCGCCGCGATTATATCTGCACGGATATTTATGACGCAGATATTTTTGCCGCTGTTTGGAAACTGCGCGAGACAGCGCACTGGGCAGACATCGACCGATTCATGGAAAAAGAGTATCGAATGAAGTGGATTCTTTTCAGGAAGGAGCAAAGGGCGAATGAATACCGCACAAATGCGTCATATAGAAATCATGCGTAATTTCTTGACAGAACTCAACAAGGAAACCGATACGTTCATCTTGAAAGGCGGGACGAGCCTTCTTCTTGCTTATGGACTAGATCGGTTTTCCGAGGATATTGACTTGGATGGAGAGAAACGGCGTCTCAAGGGATTCATCGAGAGTTATTCCCAAAAGCATGGATTTTCTTTCCGTATCGCCAAGGATACGCCAACCGTCGAGCGATTCATGCTGGCATATGACCCATCCATACAGAAACCATTAAAAATCGAAATCTCCTATCGCAGCCGCAGCATTCCAGCGAATACGCATCATCGCGTGAATGGAATAGAGGTCTACACAATCGACCGAATTTGCCAGTTGAAAACAGGCGCGTACCAGGGACGGGATAAGATCCGTGATCTCTATGACATTTGCTTCATTTGCGATCGATACTTTGAGGACTTGTCGGAGTCTGCAAAGGAGCAGCTGAAGGACGCTTTGACCTATAAAGGCTTTGATTATTTTGATTATGTCACTTCCACGCAGGACGACGCACTGATCGATAAGGACACATTGGCAGGACTTTATCTGAATATGTTTGAAAAGCTGAATCTTCTCTATTCAGAGGAGGAAGCGAAAACTCTTTCTGCCAAGGAAACGGATGCAGAAAAAGAAGACGATGAACAAGAGGACTGGCGCCGCTGAAACCGACGAGCAGAGAATCTCATGCCAGTTCTTTCCATAAACCGCTCCGATGCCGCAAAACCGCTTTATCTCGTGGGATAAGGCGGTTTTTCTGCTGTCGGGCGAGAAACCGTCGTATTTCAAGGGATGCAGCGGCTTCTTTCGCCTTTTCCGTGCCCTACACGTCAAGCCGATGCGTGATGTGGCTCTTTGTCAAACGAAAACGGTGTCCCATTTCAAGCGAAACGGGACGCCGCTGAATATATATCCTGAAAGCTCAGATATAGACGCGCGGCACGCGCGATGCTATGAGACATGGGATCTCGTAGTTGATCGTGCCGAGCCAATCGGCAACATCGTCGGCACTCAGCGTCGCCGAGCCGAAAAGCGTGACTTCCGTTCCTTCGGCGACTCCTTCGACGTCCGTGACGTCGATCATGCACTGATCCATGCAGATGCGCCCGACGACGGGAGCGGTCTTGCCGAGGATTTCGACGTGCGCCTTGCCCGAGAGGGCGCGGATATAGCCGTCGGCATAGCCGAGGGGGAGCGTCGCGATGCGGCTCTTTCGCTTGGCGTGCCAGGTGCAACCGTAGCCGATGGCAAATCCCTCGGGCACGTCCTTGACGAAGAGCACACGCGCCTTGAGCGCCATCGCGGGGCGAAGCGGCGACTTCTCGCGTACGTCGCGAGCGACTTCTTCGCTCGGGTACATGCCGTACTGGATGATGCCCGCACGCACCATGTCGAGATGCGCTTCGGGCATTTGGAGGATCGCCGCGCTCTCGGCGATATGGCGCAGCTTCAGATGAACGCCCGCCTCTTCTATGGCTTCTGCGGCACGCAGGAAGAGCGCAAGCTGTCCTCTTGCGTGCGCCTTGTCTCGAACGTCTGCCATGGCGAAGTGGGAGAACGCGCCTTCCAGCTCGATATTCGGCAGGGCGGCGATGTCACGCGCGAGTGCAGGCGCTTCTTCGCTCGTACAGCCGATGCGCCCCATGCCCGTGTCGATGGCGAGGTGCAGCTTCGCTGTCTTTTCCTGACGCATGGCTTCGGTGGAAATGGCTTTGGCGAGCGCGAGATTCGCGACGGTCTGCGTCACATCGAGGGCGACAGCTTCGGCGGCTTCAAGAGGGTCGATGAGTCCGAGAACGAGGAGCGGCGTCCCAATCCCCGCGCGGCGAAGCTCGGCGGCTTCTGAGAGCGTGGCGACGGCGAGGTACGCCGCGCCCGCCGCGATCGCCTCCTTCGCGACGGTGAGAGCGCCGTGCCCGTAAGCGTTCGCCTTGACGACGGCGCAGAGTTTTGCGCCGCCACAGAGCGCCTCGCCGATCACGCGGTAATTGTGCCGGATCGCTTCGAGACTGATTTCAGCCCAGACGGCACGCTTGCTCATGGGAAAGCCCCCTTCGCTTTGATGGGCGTGATTTTCGCATACGTTTACTTTCACGGCTTTTCGATGACTTCCACGCCGCCCATGTAGGGGACGAGCGCCTTGGGCACGCGCACGGAGCCGTCTTCCTGCTGATAGTTTTCGAGGATCGCCGCGACCGTGCGCCCGACGGCAAGCCCCGAGCCGTTCAGCGTGTGGCAGAACTCGGGCTTCGCCTTCGGCTCGCGGCGGAACTTGATGTTTGCGCGGCGAGCCTGATAGTCGAGGCAGTTCGAGCACGAGGAGATCTCGCGGTAGGTGTTCTGCGCGGGCATCCAGACTTCGATGTCGTATGTCTTTGCCGACGTGAAGCTCATGTCGCCCGTGCAAAGGAGCACGACGTGATAGGGAATCTCCAAAATACGCAGCACGTCTTCCGCCGCATCGACCATGCTTTCGAGCTCATCCCAAGAGTCTTCGGGTTTCGTGAACTTGATGAGCTCGACCTTGTTGAACTGGTGCTGGCGAATGAGGCCGCGCGTGTCGCGCCCCGCGCTGCCAGCTTCTGCACGGAAGCATGCCGTGTAGCTCGTGTAGCGCTCGGGCAGTTTCCTGCCGTCGAGGATTTCGTCGCGGTGATAGTTCGTCGTCGGCACTTCCGCCGTCGGCACGAGGTAGTAGTCGAGGCCTTCGAGCTTGAACATGTCCTCGGCGAATTTCGGCAGCTGTCCCGTGCCGATCATGCTCGCCTCGTTCGCGATGTAGGGCGCGAGCATTTCCGTGTAGCCGTGCTTCGTCGCGTGCAGATCCATCATGAAATTGATGCAGGCGCGTTCGAGCCGCGCACCGAGTCCCTTGTAGAAGGTGAAGCGTGCGCCCGTGACCTTCGCCGCACGCTCGGCGTCGAGGATGTCGAGATCAGCGCCGAGATCCCAGTGCGCCTTCGGCTCGAAGGTGAACTTTCGCGGTTCGCCCCAGCGGCGCACTTCAGGGTTCTCCGTGTCGTCCTTGCCGACGGGCACGTCGTCCTTCGGCATGTTCGGGATGTTCAGGAGGATGGTGTGCAGCTCGTCTTCCACCTCGCGCGTCCGAGCGTCGAGATCGGCGATCTTCCTGCCGACCTCGCGCATTTCGGCGGAGATCGCCGTGACGTCCTCGCCCTGCTTCTTCTTCGCGCCGATCTCCTTCGACACGCTGTTGCGCCGCGCTTTGAGTTCTTCCGCCTCCTGCAGGAGCGTGCGGCGCTTCTCCTCAAGCTCCTTGAAGCCGCTCAGTTTCAGCGGGTTACAGCGCTTTTCGAGCATCGCCTGCACCTCGTCGATATGATCCCTGACAAATTTGATGTCCAGCATGTCGAATCCTCCCATTGGCAGAAAATATCTGCCACAAATCGTTTTATCTTCGTATTATAGCACAGGCGGGGCGCTTACGGCAAAGTTCCTATGACGACAAAAGGAGCTATGGGGAAAATACTTTCGCATTTCCCCACAGCCCCTTGGAAAATCAGCCGCTATTTGACGACGAGCACAGGGCACTTCGCCTGCTCGACGATGTACTGGCTCACGCTGCCGAGAAGCACGCCCTTGACAACACCGAGGCCGCGGCTTCCCATGACGATGAGATCCGTGCCGCTGTGCTCCGCGAAATCGAGGATGGCGACGGCGGGCGAACCCGTCTCCGAGAACGCTTCCTTCTTGATGCCCGACGGCACCATCTGCATGGCGCGATCGAGAATCACGTTGCCCGCCTTCGTGACCGCTTCAAGCACCACGTCGGACAAGCAGGCATTGATCGCGAGCTGGTTGATATTCGCGATGTAGAGGAAGTTCAGCTTCGCCTCGCAAACCTCCGCGAGCTTGATCGCCTCCGCTACGGCGCGATCCGAGCCTTCCGAACCGTCAATGGGGACGAGAATGTTCTTCAACATGGTATAAACCCTCCTTCTACCAATAGCCTTTGTCAAAGCTGCGCCATGCGCCGCCCTTGACTCATTTGGCAATGAGGACGGCGCATTTCGCCTCCTCCATGACCTCCTGGCTCACGCTGCCCAGCAGGAAACCTGTGACAGGAGAAAGCCCCCGGCCACCCATGATGATGAGATCGTGCCCGTTTGCCGCCGCGAATTCCACAATCTTGCGGGACGGCATGCCGACCACCACATGACTCTCGGCATCCAAGCCCGCGGGCAATTCCTTCCGCGCTTCTTCCAAGACCTCCTCGGCGGAAGATACGCCTTTCGCCATCACGCTCAAAGGAAGCCACGACGGATGATCGGGGTCGCCGTCGGTCTCCCTCTCGAAATAGGACACGAAGAGGATGTCGATATGCGCTCCGACCGGCTCTGCGAGCTTCACCGCCATCTCCAACGCCTTCTTGGAATGCAGCGAGCCGTCCACCGGCACGAGGAACTTCATCTTATCCTTCACCTTGGCACCTCCTTCCACCATGGTCTGTCTTTCTACCTGTATAGTTCGTGAAAGAGAAGGAAAATCCTCTCCCTTTTTAGAAATTTTTTGGAAATTTTTCGTTGATTTTCGCTGATTTTCCTCTACACTCCAAAGCAAAAACCTGCCAATCGCACCCTTCGCGTGATATAATAGAAACGCAGACAAACGCGCTGATCCGGGGGGAATGCGTTGCATGAAACGCCCCTGCCCTTGACCATGCGCAGAACATGCGATTGAGCATGAATCTAGGAGGAATTCCATGAAGAAGAACTCACCGGCGAACGATATTTCCGCCATCCTGCAGGAAACGACCATTGCCGGCGTATATGAGGCGGCACGCACCCTGGACGGCGTGACGAAGAAAACGCAGCTCCTCGACAGCCCCTTTTTTTCCGCATTGAGCCAAAACGACGTCTATCTGAAGCCCGAGAATCTTCAGAACACCGGCTCGTTCAAGGTGCGCGGCGCCTACAACAAGATCGCTCATCTGACGGATGAGGAACGCTCCAAGGGCGTCATCACCTCGTCCGCCGGCAATCACGCGCAGGGCGTCGCGCTCGCTGCCCAGCGACTCGGCGTCAAAGCCGTCATCTGTATGCCCGCTACGACGCCTCTCCTCAAGGTCGAGGCGACGCGCTCCTACGGCGCTGAAGTCGTGCTTGCAGGCGACACCTTCGATGACGCCTACAAGCGCTCGCTCGAACTGCAGGCGGAGAAGGGCTATGTCTACGTCCATCCATTCAACGACCGCGACGTGCTCTTGGGGCAGGGAACGACGGCGCTCGAAATCATCGACGAACTCAAAGATGTCGACGCCATCCTCGTGCCCATCGGCGGCGGCGGCTTCGCCTCGGGCGTGGCATTCGCAACGAAATCCGTGCGCCCCGAGGTCAAAGTCATCGGCGTCGAGCCTATGGGCGCCGCCTGCATGGCCGCCTCCTTCAGCCGAGGGCAAGTCTCGACGCTGCCCTCTGTCGAGACGGTCGCCGATGGATGCGCCGTAAAGACGCCGGGCGACCTGACCTTCGCCTTCTGCCGCAAGTATCTCGACGACATCATCACCGTCTCCGAGATGGAGATCATGAGCGCCCTGCTCTTCCTCATCGAGAAGCACAAGCTCATCGCCGAAGGCGCGGGCGTCCTCTCGCTCGCGGCGCTCACACGGCTGCCCTTCCAAGGCAAGAAGGTCGTGTCCATCCTCTCGGGCGGCAACATCGACATCTCGACCATATCGGCGCTCATCAGCAAGTCCCTCATCGCGCGCGGCCGCATCTTCTGCTTCGCCGTGCAGCTGCCCGACAAGCCCGGCCAGCTTCTCAAGGTGGCGGAAATCGTCGCGCGTGAGCACGCCAATGTCATCAAACTCGTCCACAACCAGGCGAGCGTCACCGACAGCTTCCAGCAGGTGCAGCTCGAAGTCACCGTGGAGACGCACAACCGCGAGCATATTGAAAGACTGACCGCCGCCTTGGAAAAAGAGGGTCTGCCCGTCACAAAGATCTATTGACGCAGCTCCTTGAAAAACTTTCCTTTCTACGAAAACACGGACATTTGTGCGTGTAGCTTATGAAGGAGACTTTGCCTTATGGAAAATTACCTTGCGGCGCTCGCGACCCATACAGGCCCCCTGCTCGCCATCTTTTTCGCCGCCTTCCTACAGGCGATCACGGGCTTCGGACTCGTCATCGTGGCGGCGCCCCTCTTGATGTTCTTCTACGATCCGAAGATCGTCGTGCCCGTCATGCTGCTTCTCGCATGCTCAGGCAACACCGTGCAGGCCTATTTGATGCGCAAGAAGGCGAACCTTCCTCTGATCGGTCACCTCGCGATCGGTGTCTTGCTCGGCATCCCCATCGGTTTCTTCGTCTTCGACTATGTATCGAGCGACACCTTGAAGGTCTGGATCAGCACCGTCGTCTTCCTCTCGCTCCTCATCATGCAGATCTCGCATCGTCACATCCCGGAATCAAGGCGCAACACGATCATCACGGGCATGTGCTCGGGCTTCTCCTCCATGACGACGGGCATGGCGGGACCGCCGTTCCTCATCTACCTCGCCTACACGAAAATGAGCGCCGAAACCTTCCGCGCCACATGCTTCGTCTTCTTCCTTTGCTGCAACTCGACGTCGCTCATCGGCTACCTGATCGGCGGACACCCGCTGACGGCTGCCGTCCACGAGTTCATCTACCTCCTTCCCGCCCTCGCCGCAGGACTTTCCCTCGGGCACGTGCTCGCGCGCTTCATTCCCACAAGCCTCTTGCGCCGCCTGATCTTCTTCGTCCTCTATGCCACTTGCATTTACACGATCTGGAGCGTCGTATCGAAGGGGTAGCCAAACAAAAAAGAGCCGAGCTTTGACTCGACTCTTTTTTCGTTTACAGCTCAGAAATCAGAGATCCGCCTTCCAAAGACCGTGCAAATTACAGTACTCGTAGACCGCGACCGGCTCATCTCCCTCGGCGAGGAAGAACACCGCCTCAGGCTTGTCCTCGGGCGTCAGATGACAGATCTGCGCTCCCTTCTTCGTCTCAAGGTGAATCCACGAGATCAGATGCTCAGGCGTCATCGGATGCGCGACCGAACCGACGACGACCGTGACCTTGCGCGCCGCCTTGTCATACGTCGCTACGGGCACATGCTTCTCCTGCGCTGCATCCGTCGTGTTCGCCTTCAGTTCCTTCAGATCCTCGCCGCAGCAAGACAGCTTGCCGCCGCCGTCATGAATCAGACCGACGATATCTCCCGACTCCTTGCAAATGAAAAACCTCTTTGCCATAATATCTCCTCCTTCAAGATAAAAAATCCTGTTTATATTGTAGCATATCACATCTTCTACGGCTATATTTTTCTCGCATTCACAATTCCTTGTATCCAGGCGGCACTGGTGCGACGATACTCACGAAGATGAAATCTTCCTCGCCCGTATTGCGCAGACCGTGACACGTCCCCTTGCCCGTGATGATGA